>PWVT01000125.1 GCA_003562195.1 Phycisphaeraceae bacterium
ACGGAGTTTCATCCTGCCGTGTTGCGCGACCTCAATACCGCGATTGTCGATCGTGATATGAATCGCCAGACCAGCCGCCCGCTGCTGAAGCGTTGAGCGTGGGTGGGTAGGCCTCAGCGTTTGCCGATGCGAATGGAGCGAACGCCTTCACTGCGCACCGGCGGTGAGCCGTCATCGGGCACGAAGGTGCAGCGCAGATCAGCGGAGGTGTACGGCAGTTCATCGCCGCCTGCTTCAAGCAGACTCAATTGAAACTGATACGCGGGGCCGTAGTAACTTTCTGCATGGGCCTTGGTGACGTCATTGCCTTCAATAGTCCACGAGGCAATTGGTGTAGCGCTTTCCCGGCCAGCCGTGCCGAAGGGGTAGAGGTTGAAGTGAAACACGCCTTGGCCGCGCACAGCCATGGGGTGAGGCGTGGCGAACAGCACGACCGTGGCGCGGATGAGATCGGGATACCCGCTGCCGGTGGTGTCTTCCGGCCGCGAGCCGACCATGAACGCCATTTTGTTGATCGCGGCGTCGGGGGGTGTCGTCGGGGCCTTCCGCGGCCGCTCAGCCATCGGCCGACCATCGCTGGTGGTGACCTGTTCCGTCGCGCAGCCGCACAGCGCGGCAGCGACAGCCAGTACGAGCAGCGATGGGAGTGAGCGAATGATGTGTGGAGCGGTCATGGCGTTCGGCGTTAGTCGTTGACGCTGTCCCAGGTACCGGTGCCGTCGATCTTGGCATCACGGATGCTCTCGCGAATCTCCGGTGGCAAGGAAAGGCGGTCGATCTCGCGGTCGGTGAGTTCCTGCACACGTCGAATCTCTGCAGGACTTTCCACAACGTGCGGCGTGAGGACGATGAGCAATTCGGTCTTGGTGGTTTCCTCGGTCATGGACCGGAACAGCGCACCCACCAAGGGGATATCACCAAGCAGCGGCACCTTGCGATCGCGGCGTTCAAAGCGATCGGAGATCAGCCCGCCGATGACAATGGTCTGGCCGTCGAACACCGTGACGGTGGTTTCTGCTGTGCGTCGGGTGATGATCGGTGCTTCAAACTCTTCACTGATGCGCGTGGTGCGGGCGGAGAGGTTTGATATTTCCGGGTTGATGACCATTCGCACGAAGCCGTCGGGATTGATTGAGGGCGTGACGTTGAGAATCACGCCGATTTCCTCGGCCTCGACGGAGGTAATGGTGCGGCCGGTATCGGTGGTGGACACATCGGTGGGCAGGCGGATCGTTTCACCCACCTGGATAAAGGCGGTTTCGTTGTTCGCCGCCATCACGGATGGATTGGACAGCACCTGCAAGCGCCCTTGCGCCTGCATCGCGCGAATAAGCAGGTCGAAATCAGTAGAAGCGATGGCAAGACTGGGCACGCCCATACCGCTGACAAACGCACTAGCCAAACCGAAGCCGCCCACGGCACTGACATTATCCACCGAGGCGCGAAGCTCCATATCCACGCCCCAATCGTCGGTGGAGTCGAGTGTCACTTCCGCAAGCAGCACCTGAATGAGCACCTGCGGTGGATCAACATCCAATCGCTCGACCATTTCCATCAATCGCTCACGGTAACGCGGCGAGGCGCTGATAAGCACGGTGTTGGATTTTTCATCGCCGACGATGGTGATCTCACGTTCGAGCAGCCGTGCGGCTGAGCCAATCTGATCCGTTCCGAGCGTGGCAATGAGCTTTTGCTGCTCGGTATCAACAAACTCGCTGACCACACGCGCGACCTCCGCGGCGGTGGCGTTGCGAAGCGGATACACGATGGTTTCGCGTTCGCTGGCTTCCTGCTGATCCAGATCCTTGATGACATTCTCGACGAGGTCGAGATACGTCGGCGTGCCCGAAACGAGCAGACTATTGGTGCGGCTGTCCACCGTGATCGCGAGTTGCTGACGTTCATCAGGAACGGCGGTGAGTTCGATCCCGCTGACCGATGGCGGCGCGGGCATATCGGCTTCTCCGACCATTGCACCTTCGCGCGGCCGCAGCACGAACAGGTTGCCCTGCCGCTGCAAGCTGAACAGATCTGTGAGAATGCGAGCCATAGCCAGCGCGTCGGCGTTGACGAGCTTGAAGATGCGAATGTTCTGTGCGCCGATGCTGGAGGCATCCAGATCGCGGACCATCTGTTCGATCATGCGCATCGACTCGCGCGGTGCAGAGACGATGACGGTATTGGTGCGAACATCCGGCGTGAGCGTGATGGACTCTCGAATCGCCGCACCGACGAGCATTTCCGTGGTGATGTCTTCGGGGTCTTCAGGCAGTTCGATGCCGGTTTGATCGCGCGCGATCTGGCGGACATACTTGAACACGGTGGACTGCGCTCCGGCGCGAGTGGTGCCGATACCGCGACCGCTGAGAATGTTCTGGATCAGGTTGACGGTTTCCAGCGCGTTGGCAGACTGGAGCGGGATGAACTTGGTTTCAACCACGCGGGTGGGCTTGGTGCCATCAAGGCGGCTGATGATGTCCTTGATGGTGCGGGTGTCGGCCGGTGGTGCGTTGACGAGCACAGCGTTGAGGTTGTCATCGGCGGTGACACGCACGGTGCCATCGCCGCGCACGCGATTTGCCTCACGCACATGCAGATCGTTGAGCAGGCCGACCATATCCGAAGCGCGGCTGGTGGTGAGCATGATGAGTTCGACTTCGCGCCCTTCGGCGCTGTCTGCACCGGCTTTGACGAGCACCTCGATCAGTCCTTCAATCACTTCGAGATTTTCCCGGGTTGCAGCAATGATAAGACTGTTGCTTGATTGATCGGGTTCAATGCTCACGCGGTCAGATGGTGTGCGCGCTTCGCCGAGTGATTGCTGACGATCGTTCATCAGGCGGGTGAGGCGTTGAGCAAGCTGGTCGACGCGCGTTCCGCCTGACACACTGACGACATGCAGCCCGACCGCCGCAGCGGTGGGTGCCTCGCCGAGCCGATCGACAAGATGCTTGATGGATTCGACATCTTCTGGATTGGCCGCGACGAGCAGACTGCTGGTGCGTGGATCGGTCATCACCAGCGGTTTCTGGCTGGCGCGGACTTCCGCCGGCTGGTCGGCATAGCGGCGGTCCATGATCTGGTTCACCGCCTGGGCGATGCGATCGACATTGCCGGAAGTCACTGGTATCACATACACGAGCGCGGCATCGGTGAGGGTGGAGGTATCCAGATCCTCAACGAGCTTGCGGATGACTTCGTATGACTCGTTGCCGGCTGCGATGATCAAGCTGTTCGTGCGGGGCTCGGCGACGATGGTGGCGCGTTCAAGATCAGCCGTCTCCGGCTGCACGCGACGCATGCGATCCAGCCGGGCGTCCATCATCTGCTGCACAAGACCGGCAAGGCGCGAAGAGGACGCGTGCTCAAGTTCGATGCGGCGAATCTCGCGCAGGTCCGGGGCGATCTCACTATCGAGCGATTCGAGCAGCGATTCGAGCACCGCAAAGCTGCGCGAACTGGTGGTGACGATGAGCGAGTTGGTGCGTTCATCGGCCTGGACAATCACGCGATCCTCCGGGCGGATGGCACGCGTCTGGACCTGCTGATCGAACAGCCGGGTGATCGTCCCTTGCAGGCGCGAGGCAGAGGCGTGCTGTACCGGGTAAATGCGAACTGCTGCGCTGGGTGAGGCCGCTTCGATGTCGAGCATCTGCACCAGTTCGGTGACGACTTCGAGGTTGATCGGCGTGCCGACAAGGATCAACGCGTTGAGCTGCGACTCCGGCCGAATGACGAGTCGCGTCATTGGTTGGAACACATCGGATTCGAGCACACGGCCACCGTCTTCCTCGTTGCGTGCCATGCGCAGTCGGCCGATCTGCCGTTGCAGCGGGCTGGCTTGCGGGAGGTTCGTTGTGCCGTCCACGAGGACCGATTGAAGTGTCTCCGCCAATTCACCAGCATCGGCAAAGCGAAGCGGCACAATGCGCGGTTCCACCCAACCGGCTGCGACATCCGAATCCAGCCGCTGCGTGAGCACTTCAACAAGGGCGACGGAATCTTCCTTGCCCGCAACGATGACAGTGTTCGTGCGCTCGTCGGTGGTGATGGCGATCTCATCCATGAGCGCCTTGCCGATCATGCCGGCGGGAATGCCGGGGATGTTCGTGCCCGGCACACCACCGATGCGTTTGCCCTGGGTGAACAGGTCGCGGGCAATGCGTGCGAACTGATCGGCTGCGATATTCTGCAATGGGAATACACGCACCACGGCGGCATCGGTAATCGGCAATCGATCGAACATACCGATGAGCTGCTCGACCGCGCGGACGTTTGAATCAGTGGAACTGACAACCAGCGCGTTGAGCGCGCTGTCCACGACAATGCGGACGGGCTTGGTCAAATCCAAACGCACATCGTCCTCGTCCAGCCCGCTGGTTTGCACCGACAACCTGCGAACCTGTTCCTGCACGGCTCGCGCGAGCGAGGTGCGTGTCTGCTGCTGCGCCGGGTCGAGCACTTCACGAAGAATGCTGGCAACGGACGCGGCGCTCGCGTTCCGCAACTTGATGATGCGTGTCTTGGCCTCGGCCAGTGCTGGCTCTTCATCAACGGCCTTGAGCAGGCCAACAATGGTTTCACGATCGGCGGGGTTGGCAACGACAATCAACGCGTTGCGGCCTGCCATGGTCGTCACCCGGATCGGCTCGCTGACCAGGCGGGCGACTGAATCATCCGGCTGGCGCTGATGCAGGCCGATGCTTTCAATGACCGAACGTGCTGCATCGGGTGAGATGTTTTCCAGTTCGATGATGAAGATCGCCTGCCCTGCACCGGGTGACAGTGCATCAAGCTGTTCAACAGTTCGTTCGATCTCCTTGAACAACGAGGCAGTGGACGCGATCACCAGTGAGTTGCCCTGCGAGTCCACCTGGATTGAAAGCGGCTGGTTGGCCAATCGCGCCCGGGCGGCGTACGCATCGCGGATGGCTGACGCGACGCGTGCAGCCGGTGCAGCGGTGAGGTGTAGCACATGTACGGAAACACCCTGCTCACCGGCCTGCTGCTGCAATGCGTCAGCGAGTGTTTGAATCTGTGCGAACTCGTCTTCCTCAGCCCGAACGATGATCGTGTTTGAGGTCACATCGCCGACAATCACCAGCCGCTGCCGGGCGGCTGCGCGCTGGCCAGTGCCTCGGGTGCTGAACGCCTCGCGGATGGCTTCCGCCAGTTGCCGCGGGTCGCCCGTGGACACCGGGATCAATCGCGGCGCGGGCAGCTTGGCGTAGTCCGCAACGTCAAGCGTGTCGATGATGGCTTCGATCTTGCGAATGTTCTGCCGTGAAGCGGAGATGATGATCGAGTTGGTCTGCGGCTCA
>PWVT01000260.1 GCA_003562195.1 Phycisphaeraceae bacterium
AACTGCTGCAACGCGATTTCTCCGAAGCCAACGCGCCGAATGAGCAGGTGCAGAAGGCACTGTTGGAGCTGTACAACACCCGGCCGGATCTGGTGATTCTGTTCGAGCTGATGCTGGACTTCGATGAAGGTCACCAGGAGTGGCGCTATCGCCACGTGAAGCTCGTCGAGCGCACCATCGGCGCGAAGATGGGCACCGGCGGCTCGCCCGGCGTGGAGTTTCTCATGAAATCGCTGTTCCAGCCCGTCTTTGCGGACCTGTGGGAGATACGCAAGGAAATGTAGTTGCGCCATGGCTGACCTGTACGACATCACGCCGCCGATCAGCACCGACCTGGCCGTCTGGCCGGGTGACACGCCGATGTCGCGTGAAGTGCTGTGTGAACTGGACAAAGGCGACAGCGTCACGTTGTCCACGCTTCGGGCGACGGTGCATCTGGGCGCACACGCCGATGGGCCGAACCATTACGGCAGCGACGGTCGCAGCGTTGGCGAGCAGAAGCTGGAGTATTACCTCGGCCACTGCCTTGTGATTCACGTCAACGCCACACCCGGTCATCGCGTGACGGTGGATGCGTTCGAGTCTGCGATACCGGATTTCAAATCTAAAATTCGCCCGCTCCCGCCGCGTGTTCTCATCGCCACCGGCACCTACCCCGACCCGACGAACTTCAGTGAAGACTTCGCCGGCCTGGCCCCGGAACTCGTCGATCATCTGCGCGCTCGCGGTGTGATCCTCATCGGCACCGACGCACCAAGCGTGGACAGCTTTGACTCCAAGGACCTGCCCGCACACAAGCGTTTCCTCGCGCATGACATGGCCATCCTGGAAACGCTCGCACTGGCGGATGTGCCAACCGGCGAATACGAACTGATCGCCCTGCCTTTGAAACTCATGGGTTTCGACGCCAGCCCGGTGCGCGCGGTGCTTCGTTCCCTGTGAGAGAAAGCCCAGGCATGGCAATGCCTGGGCTTTGAGCAGACTCACACCGTCGCGATGACTTTCAACTCCACTGCAATCGGCGTGGGCAGCGCGTTGATCTCGATCGTCGTGCGCGTCGGGTTCGGCTTGCCATCACCGGCAAAGTACTCCGCGTACAGTGCGTTGAACGGCTTGAAGTCTCGCTTGATGTCAGTCAGGAACACCTGCACATCGACGATCTTCTCCCAGCTTGAGCCAGCGTCTTCCAGCACCGCGCGGACGTTGTCAAAGCACGAGCGGCATTGGGCTTCGATGTCGTATGACTCAACATTGCCCGCCTCGTCCAACGTCACGCCGGGAATGGTCTTGCTGCCGCGTTGGCGCGGCCCCACGCCGGAGAGAAACAGCAACTCGCCCACGCGCTTGGCATGCGGATACGCGCCGACCGGTTCCGGGGCGCGGGATGACATTAATTGTGATTCAGACACTTCTTCGCTCCTTACTCAAACGCGACACAGACATTTTTTGGCTCGGTGAAAAACCGCATGGCCTCCTCGCCGCCTTCGCGCCCGACGCCGCTTTGCTTCACGCCGCCGAACGGTACGCGAAGATCACGCAGCAGCCAGCAGTTGATCCACACCGTGCCGGTTTGCAATCGTTCTGCGACAGTGTGCGCACGGTTGAGGTTCTCCGTCCACACCGTCGCCGAGAGACCGTACGGCGTGGCGTTCGCCCATTCAACGACCTCGTGCTCATCATCAAACGGCGTGATCGTCACGACCGGGCCGAAAATCTCCTGCAGGTTCGTGCGGCTGTTGGGTTCCAGGCCGGTGATGACCGTCGGCTGGATGAAGTAACCATCCTTGCAGCGCGCACTCTCCACATGCACGCGTTCACCGCCGCAGACAATGCGCCCGCCGTCATCGCGTGCCTGCTCAATGCAGCCGAGCACCTTTTCCATGTGGTCGTGCGACACCACCGCCCCCTGGTGGCTGGCCTCATCCAACGGGTCACCCACGCGCAGCTCACGAGCGCGCTGGGCAAACTCATTGACGAACTCATCGAAAATCGGCCGCTCCACAAACACGCGCGAACCGGCCAGGCAGATCTGCCCCTGATTGGCAAACGCAGCGCGTACACTCGTCGCGACCGCCTTGTCGTAATCACAGTCTGCAAACACGATATTGGGGTTCTTGCCGCCCAATTCCAGCGCGAGCTTTTTGAACATCGGCCCCGCTTCGCGGGCGATGGTTGCGCCAGTCGCGGTACCGCCGGTGAACGTGATGATGGGAATGTCCGCGTGGCTGACGATCGCAGCGCCGACCTTCGGCCCTGTACCATGCACGACATTGAGCACACCTTTGGGCAGCCCCGCTTCGATGCACAACTCGCTGAACAGATATGCTGTCATCGGCGTCAGTTCCGATGGCTTGGCGACCACGGTGTTGCCCGTCGCCAAAGCCGGGGCGATCTTCCACGTGAACAGATACAACGGCAGGTTCCACGGCGAGATGGCACCCGCCACGCCCACCGGCTGACGCAACGTGTAGTTCAGCGCCCGCATGTTGGAAAGCTGCGTCGCGTGCGATTCACTATGGCCGTGCAAAATGGCTGTCGCGAAAAAACGCATGTTGCTCGCCGCACGGGGAATATCCACACTGCGCGAGAGGTTAAGCGGCTTGCCGTTGTCGATCGTCTCGGCTCGCGCGAGCTTCTCCAGATCACGATCAATCAGATCGGCAATCCGCAGCATCACCTGCGAGCGCTGCTGCGGCGGCGTTGCGGCCCAGCGGGCAAACGCTTTGCTGGCAGCATCGACTGCGGCCTGTACATCCGCTGCATCGCCGTCGGGTACGTGTGAGTACACCTGCCCGGTCGCCGGTTCGACATTGTCCAGGTAAGCCCCGCTGTGCGGTTCAACCAGTTCGCCGTTGATGGAGTGTGCAATTCGCTGCATGACAGTGAGAGTGTACGGACTTGCCGCTATCATCGCCCGCCATGTCTGACGATCGACCGATTCTTCGCCTCGCTCACAGCCCGGACCCTGATGACGCGTTCATGTGGTGGCCGCTATTTGAACTTGACGGCCGGCCGCCGGCGATTGACACCGGCCGCTTCCGGTACGAGCCGGTTCTCAGTGATATCGAGTCGCTCAACCAGCGTGCTGCTCACACCGGCGATCTGGAAATCACCGCCATGAGCTGCGCTCAATACCCGCATGTCAAGGATCGCTATGTCATCACCGCCTGCGGATCGTCCATGGGCACCGACTACGGCCCCAAGCTTGTCGCCCGTTCACCCATGACGCTCGAACAACTGCGACACGCCAACGCCACCGTCGCCATTCCCGGCGAGCGCACCAGCGCGTTCGCGGTGCTGAACATGATGCTCGGCCGCAGCAACTTCCAACCCACCGCGATCGAGTTCGACCGCATCATCGAAGCCGTCGCGTCCGGCGAGTTCGAGGTCGGACTCGTCATCCACGAAGGCCAACTCACCTTCGGCGACGCAGGGCTTCATCTGATCGAAGATGTCGGCAGATGGTGGGCTGAGCGGGAGAAGCTGCCCATGCCCCTCGGCGTTAACGCGCTGCGGCGCGACCTCGAAACGATCCACGGCAAGGGCACGCTGGATGAAATCGCTGCCAAGCTGCTTGAATCCGTCCAGTACGCGCTGGCCAACCGTGAAGCGTCCATCGCCTACGCCCTGCAATACGCACGTGGCATGACGAGCGAACTGGCAGATGAATTCGTCGCGCTGTACGTCAACAACTGGACACTCGACTTTGGCGATGAAGGCCGCGCTGCCGTGGCGCGGTTTCTTCAATGCTGCGAAGAAATCGGCCTCACCCCCCCAGCCGGCACCGTGGACTTCATCGGCTAAAGCACATCACCGTTGAGCGAGCGGGCTCGCCCGCTGCGAATCCCATGGCGCCATAGCGGGCAAGCCCGCTCGCTAGACAATCTTCGTTCTGCACACGATGCATGCCAGCACGTACTGGGCTGTGAGCACCAGCACGATGCACGGCCCGCTGAGCAGTTCCAGTTCAAACGACAACACCAGCCCGCCCACCACGCCGATCACCGCCGCAATCCACGCGGCGATAAACGTCGCGACCAGCCGCCGTGTCAGTTGAGCGGCAATCGCGCCAGGCAAGATCAGCAGCGCGCTGATGAGCACCACGCCCACGAGCTTCATGCCCACCACCACCACCAGCGCCAGCAGCAGCATGAGCAGGCCGCGCATCGCGCTGATGTTCACCCCTGCCGCTTTCGCAGCCGTTTCATCAAACACATACGCCAGCAACGGCCTGCGGAACCACGCCAGCGCCCCCAGCACGAACAGCATCACCGCCAGCGACAGCCACATGCCCATCGCCCCGGCAAGGTGCACCGAACCGAACAGCACCGTGTCCCAACTCGCAGGCATCGGCGAACCGCGCATCAACTCCGCGTACCAGCCGTGGCTCATCAACTTGTGACGCAAGCCCAGAAGCAGGAAACCCAGCGCCATCGTCGCCACCAGCACGATGCCAATGGCTGTGTCCTCGCGTGTCCTGCCGCGCGTCATGGCTGCAATGAGCAGCGCGGAAACGAGGCAGAAAACGAAGATCGTCACTTCCCCCACCAGCCCACCCAGGCCGAGAATCGCCACCACACCGATGCCGCCGAACGCTGCGTGGCTGATACCCTGCCCGACGAACGCCAGTCGTTTGAGCACGACGATCCCGCTGAGCGCCGCCGAGGCGGTCGCAACCATCAACGCTGCCAGCAGCGCGTAGCGCGCAAAGGGAAAATGCAGCAGGTAGTCCAGCGTTTCAAATCGCCACGCGCTTGCTGCGATGTAGCTCATTCATGCCCCCCGCCACACTCATGCTTTGCATGCGCGAACGCTGCGATGTCATGGTGGAACACTTCCGCAAGCACCTCCGGCGTCAGGCCGTCCGGAGCTGCGTGATAGTGCAGCGTGCGCGAGAGCACCGCAATCTGATCACACCCCGCCGCGATCGCGCGCAAGTCATGGCTGACAATCAGAATCGTGATGCCCAGCTCGGTATGGATCGTTTGCAGCAGCTTGGCGAACTGCTCCTGACCCGCCTGATCGATGCCGACCGTCGGTTCATCCAATAGCAAGAGCTGCGGCCGGCTGGCCAGCGCCTGCGCGATGAACGTGCGCTGCTGCTGCCCGCCGGAAAGCTCACCGATCGGCCGCTCAGCCAGATGCGACATGCCGACAAGGTCGATCATGTGGTCGACCGCTGCCTGCAAGTCGCGCGGCATCTTTTGCCACGGCCGCAAAGCCAGCGATGCTGTCATCCCCGCGACTTGACGAACCGTCAGCGGGGCCTGCCACTGGGCATCCAGCCGCTGTGGCAGGTAGCCGACCAG
>PWVT01000115.1 GCA_003562195.1 Phycisphaeraceae bacterium
AATCGGCACGACGCAGGATGAAATCCTCGCCTGCTTCAATGCCATCCGGCGAGAGGATCACATTCATCACTATGAAGTGGAAACGTACACGTGGAACGTCCTGCCTGAAGCCATGCAAAGCATGAACCTTGCTGACGGCATCGCGCGTGAACTGCAATGGGTCTCGACGACGATGGACGGTGTGTCATGGTGACGGAGTCAGCGCCATCACCTTCAACCTTCCGCGCCTACGCCGAGTTGGCGCGGCTGTCGAACATCCCCACCGTTGTGACCAACGGCCTGCTTGGCTTCGCCATCGCTGCAGCGTCCAGTATGAAGCCGCTGGATGTCTGGCCTCTGCTCGTGGTCATTCCTGCGATCATGCTCTTTTACATCGGCGGCATGGCGCTGAATGACGTGGTGGATACAGCCATCGACCGGCAGCAGCGGCCGGAGCGGCCGATCCCTTCAGGACGAATCTCGCGTGTTGAGGCGGGCGTGTTCGCGGCGGGGTGCCTGCTGCTGGGCCTTGGGATGCTGGTTCCCTTTGGACTGGCTGCGACGTTTTTCTCTGTTGCACTCGTGCTCACGATCGTGGCCTACGACGTGGTCCACAAGATGACCGCGTTCTCCGGCGTGCTCATGGGCGCGTGTCGGGGGCTGGTGTACCTGACGGTCGCCAGCGCGTTCGCCTGGCCCCTGGATTGGCGCATCGCGGGTGTGCTGGCGGTGGCGATGACGGCGTACATCGGCGTGGTCACGTTCATCGCGCGCAGTGAAACAGCCAAGGACAGTCGCGCAGCAGCGCTGGTTATGCGTCGTTTTGCCATTGTGCTGCCGGGCATTGCCGTGGTGCCGATCCTCTGGGTCGTGCCAGCACGTTGGGATGCCGCGATCGGTGCGGGCCTGGTGCTGCTCGGTTGGCTGGTGTTCACGCAGCGGCATCTGCTGGTGCCCCGGCCGCGCATGAAACAGGCAATCCTGAGCTACCTCGCGGGCATCTGCCTGATCGACATGTTCTACCTGACACTGTTGGAGCACAACGCCCTGGCAGTCATCGCCGCAGCGTGCTTCGCGATCACCTTGCTCGCGCATCGCTCGATCAGCGGCACATGAACGCCAAACGCGTATCATCGCACCAATGGCCCACCAAACGGTCGTACTGAATGTCGTTGGCCTGACCGAATTGCTCATCGGCGAGTGGTCGCCGCACCTTGCTGCGCTTTGCAATGATGCCTCGCTGCGCACGCTCAAGCCGAGTCTGCCGGCTGTGACCACAACGGTGCAATCAACCATGCTTACCGGCACGCCGCCGCGCGAGCACGGCATTGTCGGCAACGGCTGGTACAACCGCGAGATGTCGGAGATCCAATTCTGGAAACAATCCAACCGCCTGGTGCATGGCGAAAAGGTCTGGGAAACCGCGCGCCGTCGCGACCCATCGGTGACATGCGCCAACATGTTCTGGTGGTACAACATGTACTCCAGTGCAGACTTCTCCGTCACGCCCCGGCCGATGTACAAAGCGGATGGCCGCAAGATCCCCGATTGCTACAGCCACCCGTCCAACCTTCGTGATGTGCTCCAGCATGAGCTTGGTCAGTTTCCCTTGTTCCAGTTCTGGGGGCCGGGCGCTTCGATCAAGTCCACGCGATGGATCGCTGAAGCAAGCATGCTGGTCCACACGCGTCATGACCCAACGCTCATGCTCGTGTATCTGCCTCATCTTGATTATGACCTTCAACGCTTCGGGCCCGACGACCCGCGCATCCATCGTGCAGTTGCTGAGATCGATGAAGTCGTAGGTGATCTTGTCAAGTACTTCAACAATCGCGGCGTGCGCATCATCGTTCTCAGTGAGTACGGCATCGAGACAGTGAGTGACGCGGTGCATGTCAATCGGTTGCTGCGCGAAGATGGAGCAATTGCGGTACGTGAGGAGCAGGGGCTGGAACTGCTCGATGCTGGTGCAAGCGACGCCTTTGCCGTGGCGGATCATCAAGTCGCCCACGTGTACGTGCGCCATGCCGACAAGATTGCCAAGTACGCCCGCTTTCTCGGTGGAGCCAATGGTGTTGAACTGGCGATGATGCGCGATGAGCAACGGGCGTATGGCATTGACCATGATCGGAGCGGCGACATTGTTCTGGTTGCGGAGCGCGGCCGATGGTTCACGCATGACTACTGGCTGGACGATCGCCGCGCACCGGACTTTGCCCGCACGGTCGAAATCCACCGCAAGCCCGGTTACGACCCGCGCGAGCTGTTCCTTGATCCCGCGCTTTCAGCTCCCAAGTTGCGTCTCGCCGCGAAGCTGCTCAAAAAGAAGCTGGGCTTTCGTATGCTGATGGATGTCATTCCGTTGGATGCAACGCTCGTGCGTGGTTCGCACGGCCGTTTGCCAAGCTCGCCGGAGCACGCGCCGATATTGCTGACGCAGCGCGAGATCAACGATGACCGCGCGGAACTGCCGTGCGAGGCGGTGCGCGATGTAATCCTCAGCCACCTGTTTGATGTGTGATTCGGGTTACGAGCATGGACCCCAATTGCCGAGTAGCTGGAGCAGGTCGGAGACATCAACTTCGCCATCGTCGTTGAGATCCTCATTGCAGCTCTCACATGGTCCCCATGCTGCAAGCAGTTGAAGCAGGTCCGACACATCCACACTGCCATTACCGGTGAGGTCGCCGGGGCAGGGAGTTGGTGCAGGTGTGCAAGATACAGTGAGCAAGCCATGGCCTTGTGCGCCATCCACACCGCCGACGCGAATTCGAATCGGCTGAGTTTGCTGCACCGGAATAGTCAGTTCCGATTGCTGGTCACACGAATTGCTATTGCATGCGATGAACTCACCGGATGAAGCGGGGCATTCCAGCGTGTACAACGCGAGAGTCGTATTGAAATCGCTGCCGCATAAGCTCACCGTAAGATCCCCGGTGCAATTGCTGACATGACCAAACCACACGTCGGCTTCGATATTACATGGGCCAGCTTCTTCCGGTCCAGCCGTCGTCGCGCCGAAATTCGTAAACTCGTGCGAACCGATCGACACCACTTGCACGGTGGAGCAGGTGTTGTTTGTCGGTGCGGGGCACGCACTGGAGCGAAAATTGGCGACTGTCCACGCCGCATTGTTGATAGACAACGCATTGTGTGCGGACTGCGGATGGGGTGGTTCGATGCCGGTGGGTGTGCCTCCGTTGAGCACATCAGGGTTGGAAAAGTGTGGCACACGCGTGCCCGGCTGGTAGGCCATGACGGATCGACGCAGTTGGCCGGCATTGGTCGTCCAGCGATAACCGTAGCTGTATGGAAAGAGTGCGCCGCCCGCATTGTCGCGATCGTGGGCGCAACCCATGTTATGGCCGAGTTCGTGGGCGAATGTCAGGTTGCCGACAGCACAGAAGCGTCGTGTGACGCTGAACGCCCAAGGGGCAAAGCCGGTGGTCAGGTTCTGCATCAGGTACGCCACGCCGCACCCGGTACCGGATTCGGTAATCATCGCGACAAGGTCTGCCCCATACTCATCTCGTAGCGGGTGCACTTCTTCCATGTAGCCGTTGCCGACACCAGTGATGCGAGACAGGTCGGTGCCGGAATTACCGGATTCTGAATAATCCGTTTCAGCCATGTGTACGAGCCGCAATTCGGTTTCAACCTCGCTGTTGACAAACGATTGGTTGGTAGCATTGACCGCAGCGAAGATCAACGCCTCAATGGCGTTGACACCACCCGCGGCGGCACGAACTGCCGGTGTGTAGATGACCATCACGTCGATCAACGAACCGTCATCCGCTTCTCCGCAATCAGAGCTTCCCAGTGGCAGTGTGTCTTCACCAGTGCCGCCGGGCGGCCTTGCTGGCTTTAGCCCGGCGCAGGTTTCACAGGGCGGGAACAGCGACTGCTCGGTTTCGTGGATGAAGTACACATCCAACCCTTCACCGGCTGGATGCACATCGAACGAGCGACCATCGTTGGTCCAGAAGTTGGCGACCACAGCACCTTGCTGCACTCCCAGTACGAACCAGCCGTCACCTTCTCCCTCATTAAGCGAACCTACCCAAGAGTATCCATGTTCACCGAAGTGCGTTACCCGCTCGAAAGTGGCTGTCAGTTCCACATCGCCAAACAGGTTGAAATGGAGCGATGCTCCTCCTGTCTGCGGGATGGCCTCGATCATGCTGACATCCAATTGTGCAGTGCGAGTACGCAGGATCTTCGTTGCTTCAGGAAGCTGCACATTGGCGGGGAGCAAAGCGCTTCGAAACACGCCTCGATCAGTCTCTGCATCGCTGGGCGATTGCGCAACGGTCGGACCAGTGGTGATGAATGCAGTACAAAACCCCAATGCAGCCAGATGTACTGCAAGGCGATGAACGGCCACGTGTGGCTTTGATCTCTTCATAAGGAAACGGCCTCGATGGGTATCTGCAGATGAACGAGCAAACTCTCCCCACAGGCACTTTATCTAAGGTGTATCAATAACGGCATCAGGTCAAGTCAATTGACTCAAATTGTCGGTGAACAGGCAGGATATTAGAAGATGTACAAGCTGGGCTGACTTTTCTTTCGGGTTGGTCGGTGCTAACCTCGCGGTATGAGCAAAACCCGAATTGAAAAGGACTCCATGGGGGAGATGACTGTTCCCGGCAACGCGCTGTATGGCGCGACGACGCAGCGAGCCGTGTTGAATTTTCCCGTCTCGCACCGCCCCGTCCCTGCTCAGCTGATTCACGCCTTTGCCTTGCTCAAGGGCGCGTGCGCCGAGGCCAACAGCGAGCTGAAGGTCCTCGACCAGAAGCGGGCCAAACTCATCAGCCGCGCCTGCCGCGAACTGGCGAGCGGACTCGCTGACGGTTCGCAGCAGAACGCCATGATGGAACACTTTCCGATTGATGTCTTTCAGACCGGTTCGGGGACCTCGACGAATATGAACGTCAACGAGGTGGTGTCCAACCTCGTCTGTCAATATCAGGGCAAGCCAATTGGCGCAAAGGACCCGATCCATCCCAACGATCACGTCAACGCCGGCCAGTCGTCCAATGACACGTTTCCCACGGCGATGCAGGTGGCTTCAGCGATTCAGATCAAGGAGGAGTTGATCCCCGCGCTGAAGAAGCTCGCCAAGGCATTGCGCGTCAAAGCCCGCAAGTGGGACAACGTCGTCAAGATCGGCCGCACGCATCTCATGGACGCCACGCCGATCCGTCTTGGCCAGGAGTTCTCCGGCTACGCCGCCCAAGCGGAGAATGCGGTGCAGCGGGCTGAGTGTGCATTGGAAGTACTTGCGGAGAACCTGCCCATCGGCGGGACGG
>PWVT01000301.1 GCA_003562195.1 Phycisphaeraceae bacterium
GAGCGAGCCGAGTTCGATCGTGTCACGTTCCCCGGTGTCGGTGTTGATCAACTCGATAATGTGATCTCGGTTTTCGCGGGCGATGACGGCGACATGAGGCTGGCTGTTGACAGTGACGAGGTTCATCGCGATTGGCGTATAGCCATCGCTGATACTCAGCGGTCGGGGGAAGTCGATGGAGCCGTCGGCCACGCTGCTGCGACCGACCACGCCTTCGCGCTCGGACAACACGAACAGTTCCGCCCGGCCGTCCGGGCCGGTGTTGGCAGAGGCGAGATAGTCAAGGTCTGACAAACTGGCGTGCTGTTGGGGCGAGCGCAGGCCGCGGCCGCCGACTTGCGGATACACCACCACGGCGTTGGCTTGCACATCGGTGGTCAAGACATCGAGCATGCCGTTACCAGTGATATCTGCAATGGCGAGATCGCGTTTGCGGCTCCCGGGGTCTGGGAAGCTGTGTACTTCAAATGCGGCAGTGCGATTGCCTGTGTCCTCCAGTTCATCGGTGTCGATGGTGTACACGAGAATGCGCCGAGACGCCTGCTCGATGACCGCCAGCCGCGTGCCGTCTTCACCGGGAAGATGTACCGGGTGCATGGCGCGAAGCGCCGGCATTTCAAAGCGGTGCTGCGGGCCAAGAATGGTGCGATCGCCATCGGCCTGGCCGAACCAGATTCGTATCGGTGCAGCGTCATCGGGGATCAAGCCCGCCACATCGAGTCGTCCATTGCCGTTGAAGTCCTCCACAGCGAAGGTATTCATGTTGGCGCCGGCTGAGAGGCGGATTGGTTGGCCGAGGTTGTCGCCATCAAGCGGCCACACGTGAATCTCACCATCGACCAGCGAGAGGAGTTGTGGCTGTGCATCATCAAAGACGTTGGCAACCATCAGCGCACCGCGGGTTGATGCAAGGGCGCGAACACGATGGCGCCGCGTCATTTCAAACCGGCCGTTGGAACCCTGGCGCAGGAAAGCGATCAGCCCCGGCTGACCGGCATAGATGAGGTCCAGTCGCCCATCGCCATCAAAGTCATGCGCCACGATGCTGGTGACGCGTTGGGTGACGGAGATGGTCTCGCGGCGGTAGCGCCACAGTTCGGGGAACTCATTGACGCGCGTGGGAGTGGCGATGGCGTCCGCGGGGCTTGCGTCAGGCCTTTGGTAGTGGATCTCGATGCGACTGGCGTGGTTGTTGACGATGACGAGGTCGTTGAGGCCGTTGCCGTTCATGTCAGCGACGATCGCCGGGCCGGCGTTGCGGCCGACGCGGATGGTTTCTACCGGTTCAAACCCGAAATATTCCGCCAATGTGTGCTCATCATCCGTGGTGGCTGCACCGTGGGTGATGCTGGATGACAGGAACACGACGGCGAACAAGGCCATACAACGATTCATACCATTACTCCGGTAGCGTGTTGAGCAACGCCCGCTGGTTCGGGGCCATGCTAAGATAGCTCGGTATCCTACACGCTCTGGGGGTTTGACTGCCGGGGAATGTGCGATTCACAGCCAGGTCATGCGCGAGGACAGGAATCATGATTCGTCAAGCAACAATATGCATCTGTGTCGCGGCATTAGCGGCGTTGTGGTCAACCACTCCCGCCGCAGCGACGGACATCGTGCTTCTCAAGAGCGGCAAGTCCATCGAGGGTGAAATCGTCAAGAGAAGCGACCGGCATGTCTGGATCGACGTGGGGCCGGATATCTTCCGTTTCGCCATGGACGATGTCGAGGACATCCAGCAGGCCGATCCGGAAGATGTCGTCGAACTGGTGACGGATTCGCTGTATCACACGGCGATGAACCCGCCTGAGCTGACACCGCAGGAGCAGGCCAGGCGCATGGGCGGTTCGGTGATCATGGTCTCCACGCCGCGCGGCCAGGGTTCGGGTGTGATTATCAACCGTGATGGCTACGCCATTACCAACGCGCACGTGATCCAGGGCGAAACCGCCGTTCGTGCGACGGTGTGGTTCGCCCAGGGTGACGGCACAATGCGGCGTACGGTGCTTCAGGATGTGGAGATCATCGCGGTGAACAATCACCTTGATCTTGCGTTGCTACGTCTGGAGCATCCGCATGGTCGCGAGTTTCTTTCGGCGCCACTGGAGCGGGAGGAGGCGATCGAAGTCGGACAGACTGTCTTTGCCATTGGAAACCCATTGGGACTTGAGCAGACCATGAGCCAGGGCGTGATATCGACAACCCAGCGCAGCTTTGATGGTTTGAGTTACATCCAGACGGACGCAGCGATCAATCCCGGCAATTCCGGCGGGCCGCTGTTCAATACCCGTGGGGAGGTCGTAGGGATTACCAACATGGGCATCATGGCCCTGCAGGGATTGAACTTCGCGATTCCCACTCGGTATGTGAAAGACTTCATTCGTAATCGCGAAGCATTTGCATACGACAAGAACAATCCCAACTCCGGGCACAGCTATCACAACCCCCCGCCGCGGCAATCGTTCGGCACTGCCCCGGCGCTGCTCGATGTCGAGAACGACAACAATGACACACGCTGAGTGCCCCGGCGCACAAGCGGGTTTTTCCAGGATCAACGCAGATACTTGAATGAGAACATCACTATGAAAACTCTTGCATTTTGCCTTACCGTCGGCCTCTGTGCCGCTCCCGCGCTTGGTCAGTTGACCATTGAGCGCATCGCACCGGAAAACAGCGTGATGATCGTGGGCGTGCCCAACGTCCAGCTCACGCAGGAGCGTTTCCAACGCACCGCGCTGTACGACCTGTGGAACTCCGAAGAAATGAAGCAGTTTCGCGAGGACGACATGACCGGCCTTGCCGAGGAGTTTTATACCTTCCTTGATGAACTTGGCGTGAATCGCGACGAACTGTCAATGCCGACCGGCGCGATGGGCTTTGCGATGTTCCCGGTGATTGATGAAGAACTCGGCCAGGCCGCACCAGGCATGATCGCCTTTGCAGACTTTGGCGACACCGCTGCCGCGATGGGGGCGATGATGCTTGCCATGCTTGATCGCGGCGATCAGGATGGCGTGCTTGAGTACGAGGTCAAAGACATCCTCGGTCGATCCGTGTACGAAGTGCGCATGATCGCTGACGACATTGATGAGGACGAGTTCGATTTCGACGCATTCAACATGATGCCCAGCCCGCAGGATTTCATCGGCGACCTTGACCGCATGTACTACGTCCACGATGGCAGTATGCTCATGCTTTGCAGTGATTTGGGCAGTATCACAGAAACGCTGGATCGTATCGATGGCAATGTTCGCGGCACGCTCGCCGACCGTGATGATTTCCAGGGGATTATGAATCAGATTGGTCGCGATGACTTTTACTTCGCAGTGCTGACGCGCGACATGATGGAGATCGCCATGGCGGCTGACGAGATGGGCATGCTCATGTTCGTCACCCCGACGTTGAAGGAACTGTTCGGCGATATTCGCGGCTTCGGCATGGGTGCACGGTTCGATGGTGCCGATGCCATGTTTGAAGGACGCTGGTCGGTGTATATGCCCGCAGGAAAGCGCGGCCTGACACGACTGATGGACCTTTCCAGTCCTCGCGGTGGGATTCCAGCATTCGTCGGTCCCGATACGCTCAACTACGGCAGCATGAACTTCCGTTTCGACCAGGTGGCGTCGGTGATTCGTTCGGTCGTGCGGTCCAACCCGCTGATCGAAATGCAGGCCGAGGAAATGATGGAGATGGTCGATGGCCCGCTGACAGAGATCCTCAACACGCTTGGTTCGCAGGTTCACACGGCGATGAGCATCACGCGACCGGTCACGCTGGAGAGCATGTCGTTCCTGATGGCCGTGGAAGCTCGCGATGCACAAGGGTTTGAAAACATCTTCGGCCAGTTCGCTCCAGAAATGGGCATGGAGCCACGTGACTTCCTCGGACAGCGCATTTACAGCATGGACATGGGCGGCATGGTTGATGGCGGCATGGACAGCATGTCGGTCGGCATTGGCGGAAACCATGTGTTTCTCGGCCCGACCCCTGCGGTCGAGCAGGCCTTGCGTACCGTTAGCGATCCAGACATGGCCATCACGCTTGCGGAGGAGCCCGGATTCCGCGATGCTGAACGGCTGTTCAGCCAGGGTGATCTCGTCGGCTGGCAGTACGTTAACCTCATCGAAATGCTTGATGCCATGGGTGAATTCAGTGAGCTACAGCAGCAGGCGTTCATTGATCAGATCGCCGAGGCCAATCCCGAATGGGCCGAGGAAATGCGCGAGGAAGGCATTGAGCAGCCGATGGACTTTGACCTGCTGCGGCGACACATCGGCGCAATGATCAGCGAGTTGCGCTCCACCGATGACGGTTTTGTCGGCACGATGTTCCTGCTCACGCCGTCAGAATAACGTACGTGTGCCCAAGCCATTCGCATGGACGAACCCCGCTCGCAGGAGCGGGGTTCTTTATGCAGGAGATTCAACTGGCTGCGAGTGCAGGCGTTGCTGGACCGCTTCGAACTCGCTCTTGAGGTCTTCGCCCAACTCGCCCTCGAAGCGGCGGATGATCTCATCATGTAATTGAAGTGCCGCGTTTGCGTCGATCCGTTCAATCCGCGTAAGCAGTTCGACCCATTGCTCTGGCGAAGGCATCACGCTGGCGGCGGTGTCATATTCACCCACAAGGGCTGCTGCCTCAAACCGCAGCAGCTTCCCGGCAGGAGAATCAAAATCACCGTTGACACTCTCTAACACAGCATGCGCATCTGCGGGGTTTTGCAAATCGAGGTATAGCTGCGCCAGGCGCATGGCCAAACGGTCACGCTGGCGAGAAGAGATGGCATCGGCTGGCAGATTCGCTGCACGCTGTAACAGCGTTGCACGCAGTGTTGCATCCGCAGCATCGGTTGCAGAAAGCAGTTCATCTGCTTCCAGCAATTGATCCGCATCAAGCTGCGCGACAACATACTCGACCGCTTCGGCCCACATGTTCAGCGCCTGCTCGGTCGGCGGCATACTGGCCAACTGGCGAAGGGTCGAGAAATCTGCATCGGGTCGTTGCAGTGACCGCAGCGCAAAAGGATAGATCTCCGCATCATGCGCACGGTCAAGCAACGGCTGGCGGTGGCCACGTCGGAGAAAACCCTCGGCAATTTTGCGTCGAATCTGGCTGTCATCATGATCGAGCATTGATTCCAGCGCGTCCGCATCGTCATCATCACCTACTCGTGCAAGCAATCGCAGATGCCGTGGCGACTTCGGCTCAACCTTCTGTAACGCGTCGCGGATCGAGCTCATCTGCTCTGCATGCAGGTCATGCTCGGCCAGCAGCGTCTGCCAGATTACATCCGATGCTCGCGCGCCATGTTCTGCATCGCCAAGCAGATCGGTGGCGGCCAGGGCTGCGGCCGTAGATGGACGACGAATGAGCACATCGAGAAACGAATGGATCAACTCCGCGTCCGTTTCTTCTGCCAGGCGAGCTGCGACCTTTTGGCTGGTCTGATCGTGATTGAGCTGATCCAACAGCCGTGCGGTCTGTTGCCGCAAAGCAGGAATCTCATCATGCAGGCGCTGAGCGATGATGTTCTGAAGTTCGTCCCCGATGCGCACGCTGTCGCGCAGCAACCGGGCCACGCGGTCGAGCGCAAAGCCGCGAATACTCGAAAGCGAGTCGTCCAGCAACGTGGGGAGAAGCGCAAGCTGATCATCAAAGCTCAGGGTGGCAAAGAGGTTGCGATACGCCTCGGCCAGACGGTTCTCTGTGCGTCGAGCGATTTCGCGCTCGCGGTAAATCTGTTGCTCGGCAGCGGCAAGCTGTTCCGACAACCGCTGCACGATGTTGCTCATCCACTGCTCGCGCGGCTGATCTTTGGCATATGCCCACCACTGCCTCCACTTGCCTTCATCGCTGCCATACGGCAGTCCCGTGCCGCGCTGCAGCGCGGCACCCACGGCGTGAATGATCTCAGTCGGTTCATCTCGCTGTGGGTCCAACAGGGCCATCAATTCAACGGCAGCGGCCTTGGAGCGGAACGTCCCTAACGCATGGATCGGTCCCAATCGCTCAGTGGTTGACAGCTTGTCATCCTCAGCGAGCGCAGCGACACGCTCGAGCGCGGCGTCGTCATACCGCGCCAGCACGATCGCCAGTGTGTCAAGCAGCGAGCCGGTGGCGCGCTTGAGTGATGCAACACTGGCATCAAGCAACGCCTCGGCCTCAATCTCCGTTGCCTGCATGGCCTTGGCGACCGCCAGAGCCATGTTGTCATCTCCGTCCTCCAGCGCCGCGATGAGTACCGCGTTGGCTTGCGGCAGGCGCATGTGCATCAGTCGCTCGGCCGCGCCTGCTCGGGTGCCCGGCTCATTAGCAGGGTTATTCAATATGGATTGAAGCCATTGGATGTCCTGCTGCTGCTGTGGTGACAATCGCGGCTCATCAGCGGTTTCCGGACCTTGTGCGGCCATGGCAATCACCGGCTGCGCTGGAATATGGACCAACGGCGATTGGCATGCACCTGAACCCGAAATGATCCCAAAAACACCAATCCAAGCCAATGAGGGCAACCGTGCAGTGCGATTCGGATTGTTCACAGGTTCAGACATAGGATTCCAATGATGTAAGATACCGAAAACGCGTCGCGAATGTTCTGCGTATCGGGTACACTGGGTGTGGTTCTGGAGACGTTGTCGATGAACGACTGGTTAGACGCTGAAGGCCACGCAGACCGCGCGTTCGAAATGTTCGAGCGAGGGCGATGGGCCGAAGCGGAATCTGAACTCCGAAAAGCGCTGTCGTTGAACCCCGATCAGCCCGAGTGGCACTTCAATCTCGGTTTGACCCTCGAAGCGTCCGGCCGGGACCGCGAGGCCCTGGCCAGCTATGAACGCGCAACCGACCTCCTGCCCGATCAGGTGGATCCGCTGGTAGCGGCTGGTGTTGTTGCCTGTCGCCTGGGCCAGCTCGATAAGGGCATTGTTCTGCTCGAAAAGGCCCTGCATCTCGACCCCACCAATGATGTTGCCTACTGCAATAAGATGGAAGCGCTGGTGCGGTCGGGCAACCACGACGAAGCGGAAACAACCTTCTACATGGCCCAACAAGCCCTTGATGCGCCCAGCCCACACGCCCTGGCGATCATTGCGGAGAGTTTGATGCAGCGTGGCGAGTTTGCCCGCGCTCGCTGGTGCCTTCGTGAAGCCCTGCGTTTAGAACCGGGCCTGCCCCGCGTCGCCGCCCGCCTTGGCACCGCCTATGCCGCGATGGGGATGAAGCAACGTGCATTGCAGTTGTATCTGCGTGACCTGCGCGATGATCCTGGCAACATTGACACCCTGCTCGATTACGGCGAGTTGTTGATCGACCTCGGCCGGCTGCCCGAAGCTGCGGAGAAGTTCCGCCGCGTGCTGGAACTGGAGCCGGCCAACGTCGATGCGCATGTGCGTCTGGGCCAGATCGCCATGCGCTGCAAGCGCTATGAACAGGCGCACCTTGAGTTTGAATTGGTCTTGAAACTTGATGCTGGCTTCCCGCGCGTGCGGCAAATGCTGGCTTCTGCTCTGCTCAAACGCGACCGGCCCGAAGCGGCACGTGTGTGCCTCAACGACGAATACGATTCACTCAAGGCAATGTGTGCATCTGATGATGTACATGAGAAGAACGACTCGAGCGAACATGCGATGGTGCCGTGGTCAACCGATGATCTCACGCATTTCGGCGGTTTGCTGATGGATGCTGCCCTTCCGGTGTTGGCGGCGGATGTACTCAGCATGGCGCTGCATGATGGCGACCTTTCTCGGCCTCAGCAGGCAGACCTGCTTCGCACAATCGCGCTGGCGCGCTTTCAAATTGGTGATTATGCAGGCGGCGTGGCGTGCAGTCGACGTGTGCTTCGGCTGGACCCGCGATGCATCGCGTCAATTCATAACCTTGCACTGGCGGCATTGCAAGACAATCGATTGAGCGTCGCAGCCGGCTGGGTCAATCGTGGGTTGCGCGTGAATCGTCATGATGACGGCCTACGCCGACTTCGCATTCGAGTGTGGATGGCCAGCATCGCTGCATTCGGCCGCAAGCTGCTCGGCCGGAACTGACGCGACCGACGTTCACCCTGAGCACATAAAAAACCGCCCGAGCACAAGGCCCGGGCGGCATGGCTGATCAGTGAGGGGCGCTGCTCAGAGTGTCGCGCTGGTGTACGGCAGCAGGGCCATGTAGCGTGCTCGCTTGATGGCTTGAGCAACCATGCGCTGCTCGCGGGCGGATACGCCGAGGCGCTTGCGAGAGTAAATCTTGCCGTTGGGCGTCATGAGTCGACGCAGATCGTCCACCGACTTGTAGTCGACATAATACTTGTCACCGACACCTTGCTTGAGGTAGCCGGGCTTGCGGTTTCCGGTAGCCGGGACGCCGCTATTTTGATACTCGTGCATGAAACAATGCTCCGTGAAAGTGCAGTCGTCATGGATGCTCGTCGATCAAACAGCCCCCGCATCCGGCGGGGGCGACGAATCGGACACAATAGCAACTCTTCCGGTCCAGGGCAATGGCTGAGTGACTGATCCGTGACTCAAGTACTGGTACGGTTTGAATCCGGTGGCACAGGCGTCTCGCCTGAGGAACGTATCAACAGGCCAGAGGCCTGTTCCACTTTCAAACTGTACCAGTACCGTGGCTCAGGCCGCGCCGGCTGTTGCCCCGACGTCGGTAGGCAGGGTCTCGACGATGTTGCGGATGACCTCATCCGTGGTCTTGCCCTCGGCTTCGCCTTCAAAGTTCAGCAGGCAGCGATGGCGCAGCGCGGCTAGTGCGGTACTTCGGATATCCTCAACTGAGACATTGGCTCGGCCATCAAGCAGTGCCCTCACCTTACCGGCCAGTACGAGGGCCTGGGCGGCACGGGGACTGGCGCCAAAGCGGAGGAACTTGTTGACGATCGGCGGGGCGATCTCGCCGCCGGGATGCGTGCTGAGCACCATGCGCACTGCGTAGTCCTGCACATGCGGGGCAATGATCACGCGGCGGACAAGCTGCTGATGCTTGAGAATAGTCGGGCCGTCGATGACCTGTTCGATTTTCGGCTGCACACCTGCAGTTGTGCGATTGAGAATCTCCGAGAGGTCATCGCGAGATGAATAGCCGACTTCGAGCTTGAAGAAGAAACGGTCAAGCTGCGCTTCGGGCAGCGGGTAGGTGCCTTCCTGCTCAATGGGATTCTGCGTTGCCATGACGAAGAATGGCTTGTCAAGCACATGCGTCTCGCCGCCGACGGTGACGGATTTTTCCTGCATGGCTTCGAGCAGGGCGGATTGGGTCTTCGGCGTGGCGCGGTTGATTTCGTCAGCGAGGACAATCTGTGCGAACAGCGGTCCTTTGCGGAACTGGAAGTCCCGGCCGTGTTCATCCTCGACAACGATGGTCGTGCCAGTGACGTCGGCGGGCATGAGGTCGGGAGTGAACTGGATTCGCGAGAAGTGCAGGTGGAGCGCTTCAGAGAGCGAACGGATCAGCAGCGTTTTGCCCAGGCCGGGGACGCCTTCAAGCAGCGCGTGGCCGCCAGCAAAAAGACAGATCAGCACACCATCAATGATTTCGTCGTGCCCGACGATCGCTTTCTGGATTTGCTTTTTCGTGTTGGTGTAATCGTTGCGAAACTTCTCAGCTTCCACTTCGATTTGCCCGGTGTCCGGCGTTGCCATGCGTACCTCCTGAAACTTGGATGCACCGACATGGTATCGCGTGTGACGATGCGAGGCACACGAATTATTGCGAGGAGGTGTTGGCCTGAATGGCCCAGTCTTCGTGCGTGGCGCGGTTGGCCCAATGCCGCATGTCGCGTAGTTGATCGGTGTTGAGCGTGCCGACGTGGCCATCCATGAAGCCGATGACTGCTTCGCCGAAGTACCGCGGTGCGATATGGCCGTACTCCGATGGCAGCAGGTTATGGTGGTAGTGTTCCTTCCAACGTGGCTCAGGGTTGATCGCAGAAAAGCGTGGCGACTCGACCTTGAAGTAGCCCTCGATCACACTGTTGCCGCCAGCCATGCCGTCAGAGCCGCGGGCTGAGGCGAATACAATCAACTGCTCCGGCCGGACGACTTCAGCCGTCGAACTGACCCAGAAGCGGCCGTATGTTTTTGAGAGAATGCTGTTGGGATCTGCACTGGCAAAGCCGGTGGGCGAAAAATCTCCGCCGACCCACTGCGAGTTCAGCCCAAGCGATGGGAAGATGGCAATCTTGTACTTGTACAGCGGATCATTGCGCAATTCTTCCAGCATGTCGCGCTGCATGTTGTTGTACATGGCGCGCATGTCAAAATCGAGATACGGCGCCAATCGCCACGGGTATCGGCGCTTGGCGATGTCGAGAATGCCGCCGGCTATCGGTGCTGCATCAGCGTCATACACGCGGAAGTTCATGCCGTGCGGGTCGCCGGTGAGTACGCGCTGGCGGTTGGCGTTGGCATAGGCGGTGTAAGCGACCATCAACTGTCGAGCAGCGCTCATTTCAACGGTCTGATGACTGGAAATGCGCACGCTTCGGAGTGATGGCAGGATGATGCCCATTAAGACGGTGATGATGCCGATCACCACGAGCACCTCTGTAATAGTGAAGCCGTGGTGTCGCGCTGCACATGTTCCGCGCCGGGGCAGCTCTGATTTCATCGGAAATTTCTTGACACACCTCATCATGCGACGTACATTATCGCGGTTGCGACTCATTCTCAAGTAGGTTGGTCGGGGTTGAAAACAAATTGATGTGCTTGGAAGAGTCCAGCCCACAGGCAGGAGAAGATCATGCGCGCCACGTTCATTTGTGTTACTGCCGTTTCGTCCGGAGTTTGCGTGTTTGCCGGGCACGCGCAAGTACTGAACCAGGACGAAGTTGCGTTTACTATCGACACGCCCACGCTTGATCGTTGGAACTATCCGTTCAACCAGACGCCAGGGTTCCGTCCCACTGCGAGCGTCTGGGGTGCGTTTCTGGATGATGGCTTGAGCCCGGACTTTGACAACCGAGATGCGCAGTTTCATGTGGGATTCTCCACCGCCTCGTTCATCGAGCCCGGGCTGGGTGAAGACGCCTACACCATCACCAGCGCACGCATCACAATGATGGTCGCTGATGATGAGTCGTTTGTATACAGCCCGTATTTCGATGCGTGGCAAACCTATCTGCCTGAATCAGACCCCCAATACATTCCCGACACCACGCCCGGTCGGCCCGCAGAGTTGTTCGGCGTAGGGTTTCGAAATGGCTTCGATGCGCTGAGTTATCAGGAAAACACTGCGTACTCCACGCAGGGGCAAATCGGCAAGAGCATCCGCACGACGTTCGCGATCGATTTCCCCGATGACCAGCCGCGTGATGTCAGCAACAACGTTGACCTTGAGTTTGACCCCCTGCCGTTTGCAATCGCAACAACCGACGCAGTGGAGCCGGGCGAACTTGTTCCCAGTGGAACAGTGTTCACGTTTGTGATCGATGTCAGCGATCCACACATCCAGGCATACCTGCAACAGTCACTGGATCTTGGCATCGTCCACTTCATGGTTGCATCGTTGTTTCCTGCGTCGGAGGACTTCACCGGATCATTCCCGCAGTACTTCTGTAAGGAACATCCGTTGGTTCAAAAGAACCTCGCTGATGCAAGCGGACTGGAGATGACGGTACTCGTCAACGGTGGCATTGTCGGCGACCTGAACAACGACGGCGTGGTGGATGTGTCCGACCTGCTGATCCTTTTGTCTGCGTGGGGCGTTTGTCCCGACGGTTCACCCTGCCCGGCCGACCTCAATGGCAACGGCGTGGTGGATGTATCTGACTTGTTAATTCTGTTGGCCAACTGGGGCTGAGCCAGCCGTTGTGTACGCGGTCACAGGCCGCATTACCCAGTGTAAGGAGAAAGAAGAATGAATTGCTTTGCAAAACTGCCGGCTGTGGTTGTCGCTTCGGTTGTAGGCGCTTTCGCGTGCACATCCCTTGGCGCGGTTGTGCCGTTCACGGAGACCTTTGCCAACGACAACGCCAATTGGGGCGGTGGTGGGAACTGGCAGAACTTTGAGCCGCTTGCGTGGAACGAAGGCGACGGACCGGGCGGAGCCAACCATGTCACTGCAACGGTCGACTTTGGCCAATTCGCAGAGGGAGCTGCGGACGTTGCGTTCTTCCGCGGCCAGGATAACTACGGCAGCAGTGGCGGCAATTTTGTTGGCGATTGGCTTGCCGGCGGCATCACCGACTTCAGCTTTTGGGTTCGTCATGATGCAGCAGTGGAGTTGGAGTACTTTGTCCGCTTCACACCGGCGGGTGCAAACTTCCCATCGATGAACTATCGCTTTTCTGACACGTTGGTCGCGGGCGAAACCTGGACCAAGTTGACACTCGATATTGATGAGGACAATCCTGGGTGGATTGTCGGCGGTGGACCGGGAACGTACAACAACGTGTTTACAAATTTGGGCAAGATCCAGATTGGGATCGATATTGATCCGCTCTCGGCCGGCGACGCCATTCACAACTTTGACTTGGCGATGGTCAGCACGATCCCCGCGCCGGGTGCACTGGCGCTGCTGGTGTTGGGGGCGCTGGGCACACGTCGCCGCCGTGCGTGATACACATTGTGAATCACCAATGAACAGGGCCTGCCTCAATGAGGCAGGCCCTTGTCGTGTTGTTGTTGGTTTGGACTTAGAACTCTTCAAGCATGCGGCTGACCGCAATATCAAGTTTCTCGGGGGTTTCGTACGTGCCGTTGATGATTGCTTCTCGAACGGCTTCAACGCGTTCCGTTCTGATTGATGGGAGTTCTCGCAGTTGATCCATAAAGCGGGCATGTTCGGAAAGCTCGACGCGGTCACGGTCATGAGTCGCGCTGTGCGCAACTCCATTTCCGTTTGCCGTCGTCGCCCCATTGGGTTTGTTGACGGAATACAGGTTCGGGTGGTTCAACGGTCCCACCGAACCGCGACCAAGTGGTGAAATATCTGACACGGAAAGTCACTCCTTTGGCCAGGCAATGGCCGTAACGATTTACTCGAACCGCGATCGGTTCGTTCTTCACTCACCAGCGCTGAGTGCGGGCTTGCTGGGATTCTTCCGGTTTCCCAGCGGCGCTTGAGGAAGCCCGCTTGCATGCACAGGATGTATCGTCGGTTCACTCGCTCAAGCTTGAACTTTGCAAAAACCCCCATTTTTTGGGATAATTCGTGCGATTGAGGCGGCACAAATGGCATCTTCTGCAACAGATGCCGATCCCGCCCCGAACGGTATGAAACTATCGGACCTCACGCCATGTCGACCCTACAATCCTGGCCACTGTGGTTGATGAAGGAGGGTTCTCACAATGCATCACACATCTCCGAACATCGCAACATGTGTCCTGATCACGTCGCTGCTGACGGCGTCGATTGTGCTCATGATCAGTTGCACACCAGGCAACAACGACACGCAAAGCACATCGATGCGTGATGCCGGTTCATCCGTTGATGAACAGACACTTGATCTTGGCGAAGACTGGGATAGTCACAGCGCATCTACGACTCCGCAACGTGCTCAGCGGCAGCAGCAGTCACGGCCACGACAAGAGCAACAGACCGGTCGTTGGTCCATCGTGCTCGGAACATTCTCCGGCGATGATCATGTGCAGCAAGCCAGTGGCGCGCATCAGCATGTCACCTCGAACCTGCGCGAACTTTCCGCAGCGCGCGTGCACAGCACTGAGCGCGGCTCCATGTTGCTGTATGGTCAGTATGAGTCAGCCGATGATCCACGTGGCCGTGCAGATCTGGAGCGCATCAAGGAATTGACCATCAACGACATGCCGTTGTTTACTCGTGCGTTTCTTTCCCCCACACCGCAACAACGCACCAACGCATCCTCCAGCAGTGCGCCGGCCGGCGCTCACGACCTGATGTCAGTTCGAGAGCGGCATCCGAATGTGCATCCGATCTATACCGTGCAGGTAGGCGTGTGGGGTGATTTCGGCAGCGGTGCGATGACAGCGCAGGAAATTCGCCGTAACGCTGAAGCTCATGCCCAGCGGTTGCGTGCGGAAGGGCATGAGGCCTATGTGTATCACGATGACCGGCAAAACCAGAGTTTGGTGACGGTGGGCCTGTTTGATCGGACGGCGATGAATCAGAAAACCGGCGAGTTCGGCCCGGAATTGCGAGCATTGATTCGCAAGTTCCCAGCTCATCTGGTCAACGGCGAGGAACTGCACGAGCCGATCGACCGTCGCCGGCCTGACCGTGGTACGCGTGTGCAGGAGCCGCGCGTCGTCATTGTGCCGCGCACGAACTGATTGAATCTGTCATTCATGCTGCATGATGTGCGGCAACTCAACACCACATTCAGAACACGCCTGCGGCTGTCCGGACTCAGACAGGTCGTAACCGCAGTTGGGGCAGTAGGGGCGGTTGGATGGAATGATTCGCTCAAGCAGCCATTTGCCGTCAAGCAACAGGTACAGACCGATGAGCACCTGAAGGAACGGGGCCAGAATGTGCAGGAGCACCGCCAGCCATTCCGGCTGGATTCCACCATACGGGGTTCCGATGTTCTGCATGTAGACGCGCTGCACGATGTAGTTGTTGATGTACGCGATAAGATCAGGCACACCAAATGCGAGCAGCAGGATGCCGATGGCCTTGAGAATGAGTCGAAACCAGGTCTTGTGTTTCATCGGAACTCCCGTGATGTGATGACGGGCATGCCCGCTCGCGAACACGTGTCATGTTGATGCTGGGTGCCAGATGGTTTTCATCTCGACAAAGCCCTCGATCATCCACGGCGAATCGCATGTCGCCGCATCGTACCACTGCTCATCATCAACCGTTCGCACATGCACGCGCTTGATGTTTTCAGCAGTGCCCCGCTTGAGCGTCGTCGAATGCTTGCGAGATACATTGGCTGCATGAATCGCATCAATATCACGATGCTGCGAGAGATGTTCGAGCAGTTCATCACGCTTGCCCGTGATGATGTTGACCACACCACCAGGCACGTCGGAAGTGGCGCATACCTCGCCGAGCATGGCAGCAGGGAGCGGATGGGCATCGCTGCCCAGCACCACAGCAGCATTGCCAGCACAAAGTGGCGGCGCAAGGAGTGAGATCAATCCCAACAGTGGTGGGACATCGGGTGAGACCACGCTGACCACGCCGGTTGGCTCAGGCACGGTAAAGTTGTAATGCGGGCCGGCGACGGGGTTGTTGCAGCCGAGCACCTGGGCGTACTTGTCAGCCCAACCACCGAAGCACACGAGGCGGTCGATTGCGGCATCAACCTCTTTCACCGCTGTCGTCTTTCGAGCGTGGGCAGAGCGCACGGCATCAACAAATGCGTCGCGACTGCCTTCGAGCATTTCCGCCATGCGGTACAGCACCTGTCCGCGGTTGTACGGCGTGGCGCCGGCCCAACCGGGTTGGGCCTTTCGGGCAGCTTCGACTGCATCGCGCAGATCCTTGCGTGATCCGTGGCAGATGTGCGCAATACCACCTCCGACATCATCAACTTTCAATGATCGGCCCGACTCCGTGCGTGGGAACTTCCCGCCGATGTAGAGCTTGTACGTCTTGTTCACTGTCAGGCGTGGCATGGGAGCGCACTATTCTACTGTCTGTTGACACCATAAGCCCGACACATCACCGCTTCTTCGAGACGAGCACATCGGCCTTGACGTCGATTCCGCGCACTTTCGCGCGGAGCGACTCGGCGTTGGGGGCGTAGCGTTCGGCTGTTTTGAGATCGACGAAATCTTCATCCACGAGTCGTGCAAGACTGTTGGTGAAGTTGTGCATGCCGTCCTCGCGTGATCCAGCCATGATCGCTGGCAGGTCTTCATCCTCGCCTTCGCGAATCTTGTCTGCCACGGTGACATTATTAAGCAGCACTTCTGTCGCGGGCACGCGGCGAACATCCTTGCGCACCGATGGCAACAGCCGTTGGCCCATGACTGCCTTGAGGCCGATGGCAAGACTCGAACGGATAAAGCCGTGATCCTTCGCTGGAAAGAACTCGAGAATACGGCTGAATGCCTGCATCGTATCTGCCGTGTGCAGCGTGCAGAACACGAGATGGCCGGTCTCCGCGGCCTGGATGGCAGCGAGCATCGTTTCGCGGTCGCGCAGCTCCCCGATCATGATGACATCCGGGTCTTGGCGCACCGCAGCGCGCAAAGCGCGTGGAAAGTTGGGAACATCAATACCGATTTCCCGTTGCGAAATGTACGAGTTTTTCGGCCTGAACAGATACTCAACCGGGTCCTCAATTGTGATAATATTGCATGAGCGGGTCTCGTTGATGTGATCCAGCATGGCCGCGAGCGTAGATGACTTCCCGCTGCCGGTTACCCCGCACACGATGACCAACCCCTCATGCGTGTTCATGGCGATCTTTTCGTAGATCGGCGGGAGATGCAGATCGAGGAAGCTGGGGATGGTTGGATTGACGCGGCGGATGGCTGAGTGCAGCGCGCCGCCGGATTTGAAGACACTGCAACGAAAACGTTCGCCGCTCTCTTCCAGATGCGAGAAATCAATGCCGCCGCTTTCTTCCAGTTGATCGCGGAGATGATCTGGAATGATTGGGTCGAGAAGCTCGCGCGTGCCATCTGCATCCAGAGGGGGCGTGTTCGTGCATTGCAGCGCAGACGCCAGCCGCAGCACGGGCGGTGAGCCAATCTTGATGTGAAGGTCTGATGCCTCAACCTCCTTCATCTTGAGAAGCAACCGCTGAATCGTCACGGTACCTTGCATAGCCGGCCCTCCTGTTGAAGTTGCCACATCATACCGCGCAGGCCAGCACGTCCAGCGGGAATCGTGCAATTCCGCTGTCTTTGCCGTTATCCTGTTCCGCATTGCCATGACAACCAAACCCCCCAACGCGACTTCTGCACCGCCGCCACCAGCCACGCTGCGTGAAGCGGTCGATCAGTACATCGAACAGGCCAAAACCATCCGAATGGGTGGCGGCAAGAAAGGCATCGAACGCCAGCATCGGCATAAGCGGCTGACCGCTCGCGAACGCATTGCCCTGCTCGCTGATGCGTCCATGCCCAAACCGCTCGATGGACTCGCCCCCAATCACTTCGAGTGCGGCCTGTTCGCAGCGTTCAACATGTACCAGCAGTACGGCGGCGCGCCCTCTGCGGGTGTCGTCACCACAATTGCACCTGTTGGCGGCAAGCTGTGCATGATCATCGCGAACGATGCCACGGTGAAGGCCGGTGCGTTTTTCCCGATGACGTGCAAGAAGATCATTCGCGCGCAGATGATTGCCCAGCGTGCGCGACTGCCGCTGCTGTACCTGGTCGATTCAGCCGGCGTGTTTCTGCCGTTGCAGGAAGATGTGTTCCCGGACACCGATGACTTCGGCCGCATCTTCCGCAACAACGCGGTGATCAGTGCGGAAGGCATCACGCAGATTTCCGCCATCATGGGCAACTGCGTGGCTGGCGGTGGGTATCTGCCCGTGTTGTGCGATACGCTGCTGATGACCGAAGGGAGCGGGCTCTATCTTGCCGGCCCCGCGCTGGTGAAAGCAGCCATCGGTCAAGAAGTTTCCAGTGAGGAACTCGGCGGGGCGCAGATGCACGCGGAGATTTCCGGCACGATCGATTTTCGCGAGCCGGATGATGAATCATGCATCAAGCGGCTGCGGGCATTGGTGCATGCGGATATGTCCCCACAGCCGTTGGGTGAGCCGCCGTATGAACCGGTCGCCCCGAAGCGCAAGGCCAAGGAGGTCTATGACATCTTTCAGTCTGAAGCAGCGCGGCAGTATGACATGGTCGAACTGCTTGATTGCGTTGTCGATGATGAGAGCTTCAACGAATACAAGGCCGAGTACGGCCAGTCGTTGGTGTGCGCGTATGCCCGCATCGGCGGGCGGCCGTGCGGCATCGTCGCCAATCAGCGGAAGATCACGCAGAAGAAGATGCCCGGCGGCAAGGCGGGGCCGAGCAAAGCGACCAACATGCCTGCGGTGATCTATGACGACTCTGCGGACAAGGCAGCACGGTTCATTCTCGATTGCAACCAGAAGAAGATTCCGCTGATTTTCGTCAACGACACGACTGGCTTCATGGTCGGCCGGGACAGCGAACAGGGTGGCATCATTCGGGCCGGGGCCAAGATGGTCAACGCGATGAGCAACTGTCGCGTGCCAAAGATCACGCTGATCGTCGGCGCAAGTTACGGCGCGGGCAATTACGCCATGTGCGGCAGGGCGTTTGATCCGCTGCTGACGCTCGCCTGGCCGGGTGCGAAGTGTGCGGTGATGGGGGCGGCTCAGGCAGCGAGTGTGCTGGCGCAGATCGATCTGGCAGCGCGCGAGCGCAGCGGCGAGAAGGTGGATGAAAAGGTCGCGAAGGAAGTGTTCGACGCGATCAAGGCAAGCTACACCGAGCAGCAGGACATCCGCTACGGCGCCGCCCGCGGC
>PWVT01000282.1 GCA_003562195.1 Phycisphaeraceae bacterium
CCGTCTTCGCTGACCGCGCTGGCGTCACTCGTATCTCCACCGGGTACATGATCCAACAGCGTGAGGCCGCAGTTGGTGTAAACAAAAGCGCGGGAGGCCATCTCATGAGGACCAGTCCACCCGACCGTGTAGGTTCCGCAACTACTGATACCGCGCGCGGTGCTATTCGGCCCGTTCATCACGCCCAGGTCGATCACCTCGCCGGTATTGGTGTCCCAGATGACGGCGTTGGAAACGGCCGGCACCACGCCCGGCTTGCTGATGACGCGCGAGCCGACTGCGAGGCCGTCGTTGTTGATCGCGTTGATGGTGCTGACAGTTTGCATCTGGCCGTGACCATCGTGCAGCGGCGGAAGGTAGGTGAAGGCGCGCGTCCTCGGGTTATAGACGAAGCCGGTCCAGCCGTCGCCGATGATCAAGTGCCTGCCGACGACCAGACCGCTGTCGTTGATGTCGGTGGCTACGGCTGAGAAAATGTCTTCCGACCGCGGCAGGGTGATGAGGCCGGTGTCGGGCGTCCAATAAAACGCCTCGTCGGCCGAAACGCCGCATTGGAAATGTGACCCAGCGACGTGGCCATGTGAGTTCATGCCACGGCCGACGAGCGGCGCGAAGAAGCCGAAGCCACAGTGTGGGCCTTGGATGATGGCGGTGACTTCGTACTGGCACTGCGCGTGTGCGCTCGGCTGGCAGGCCAAAGCGAGGCAGAGCGTGGTGAAGATCGCGGCGGCGTGCCGCATTGCGGTGCGGGCGTGGCGGGTGCGCATGATGGTCCCCGTTTGCAGTGAAGAAGTGTTCTTGCCAACGGTCTCGTCATCACACCGTACCACACAGGCGGGGTGACGCAAAGCGTTTTTTACGTGTTTGCCGCGATGGCGGAGAGGGGTATGGGCACGTGGAATCGGGTGCTCTGTTGATTGAGCTACCAGTGATTTCCGCCGAGCGGGATATTTTTGAGTGTTTGGGCGTGGCAGGATTGCATGCGCTTCGAATTTCCCCCGGAGGCCTGAGCAGCGCTGCGACCGTGGGCAGTTCACCGGCTTGAATAAAACGGCAGCTTGGCCACCTGCGCATCAATGGCGTTGCGGCCGAGCTCGACGTTAAGGGCGGCTCCTTCATCCGCGTGCGCTGCGTCGATGTATGCCGTGGCGATGGACTTTTCGAGCGTGGGGCTGAAGCAACCGCTGGTGATGTGGCCGATGGGCGTATCGCCATGCTTGACGATCATGTCCTGCCTGGCGCTGCGCTTGGTGTCGAGGATCAAGCCGACGATCTTCCGCTTGGGGCCCTCGGCTTTGATTTTCTGCAGAACATCCTGGCCGATGAAGCGGCCGGCTTCGGGGTCGTCTTCCCCCTTGTTGAGCTTCACCGCGAATTCGATGCCTGCGGAGATGGGGTCGATCTCTTCGGTGATCTCGTGGCCGTACAGCGCCATGCCTGCTTCCAGTCGCAGTGAATCGCGCGCGCCGAGGCCTGCGGGCTTGAGGATGGCATCGGGGGCGTCAAGCCCGCCGGGCAGGTTGCTCAGCAGCATTTTCAAGCCCTGTCCTGCAAACATGCTGGGCAGGATGATCTCCACGCCGTCTTCGCCGGTGTATCCAGTGCGGGAGATCATGATCTTGGCGATGAGCATGTTCTTTTCGATGAAGCGGTATCGCTTGAGGTCGTTCACTTCGCGGGTGAAGTTGCCCATCAGTTCAAGCACCTTCGGCCCCTGCACCGCGATCATTGCGGTCTGCTCGGTCTGATCGCTGAGCTTGAAAACGTGATCGCCCTTGTTGGCTGCGATGTGATCGAGAATCTTCTTCCGATTCGCAGCGTTGCAGACCATGAGGTAGTCCGTCTCGGCCCGGCAGTACACGAGCACATCGTCCTTGCATCCGCCTAGTTCGTTGCAGACGAGCGAGTAGCGGACTTGGCCGGGCTTCATGCCGAAGATCTGGCGTGTGCAGATGTAATCGAGGAACTTGCGAGCATCACGGCCGGAGAAGCGAAGTCGTCCCATGTGCGACACGTCAAACAGGCCGCCACTGCTGCGGACCTGCTTGTGTTCGTCGATGATCGAGCCGTAGTGCAGGGGCATTTCCCAGCCGGTGAAGTCCACCATCTTCGCCCCATGATCGAGGTGAAACTGGTAAAACGGCGTGCGGGCAAGTTGCGGCTGGGTGGTTGTGCTCATGCCTCAAAGGTAGCGGCTGCGATCGCGCGGGACAAGCGAGCCGCGAAGGCGTGTAAGTGGATCAGTTTGAAAGTGGAACAGGCCTCTGGCCTGTTCAGACCATGCACAGGCGGGACGCCTGTGCCACCTCTACTCAAACTGACCCACTACCCGAAGGCGCTTACTTCAATGCGGGCAACCCACGTTCCGTGCGGCCTTTGTTCACAATGGCGAAGGCATGCTTCTCATGGCGAATGAGCTTGGCCAGTTGCGACATGCTCACGCCAAGTTGGCCGGCAGCGCCGGCGACATCAAAGTTTCTCGCAATGACAACATTCATCGCTTCAGCAAGCAATGCGGGATAGTCACGATGGCCGTGCGCGACGGACATCTGTTTGCCCTGGCGGCGGCTCTCCCACAACGCGCTGGGTTGATAGCGATCACGTGACACGTTGGCTTGAATCTTCATCGCGAGTTTGAGACGAAGGCGACGAAGTGCTTCGGCACGATTCTGATTCTGTTGACGACGCTCGCTGGCACCGGCGCTGATGCCGCTTGGCGTGTGTGTGATGGTGACGGCTGTTTCCACCTTGTTGCGGTGCTGCCCGCCGGGGCCGGAAGCGCGGCCGAAGACCACTTCGCACTGTTCGAGCAGCGCAGCATCATCGAGCATCGCGGGATGCTGCGGTGACTGGCGTGGGGGCTGACTTTTCGGGGTTGATTTGCGCACCGTTGTGCATCATACCTCAATGCACATCGAGCCAGTCAATGATTTGTGCCGCGGTCATCGGGCCCCGGCGTGAAATGACCTCGCCGTGACGCATCAGTAGCAGCGTCGGCATGCCCTGTACCCCAAGCCGCTGCGCCTCGGCAGCGAGTGTTTCGTTGTTGTGAGCGTGTGTCAGATCAAGGTACACCGGGACGGTCTGCTGAAGGATCGCGTCATTCACTCGTTCATCAGCGAGCGATGTGCGCTTCAGCCGCTGGCACGGCCCGCACCAGTCGGCCGTTGCGAACACGAGCACCGGCTTGTTCAGTTCGTTGGCTTGTGCGGTGGCTTCGTGCAGGGTCATGCTGTCCACGAATGCGCGCGGTTTTTCAGCCGGGCCGCCGCCAAAACGCAGCAGCAGGAACACTGCGACCGCCACCAGAATGATCGGGAAGATGTATCCAGTCAGACCTCGCTTCATGGGAAACTTTAGGTCCGCCTGTCACCATTCGCCATATACTTGTGAGAGTCAACGAAGGAGAATTATCATGTCCAGTACCGCCACACAGCGCGTTCTCCCGCCAATCGACATCCGCAAGTGGGCTGAGGAGCATCGGCACGAACTCAAACCGCCGGTTTCCAACAAGTATCTCTATGACGGCGAAGATTTCTTCGTGATGGTCATTGGCGGTCCCAATGCCCGCAATGATTTCCACGTGACCAACTCCGAGGAGTATTTCTACCAGCTTCAGGGCGACATTGTGGTGCGCATCATTGAGGATGGGAAGATCAAGGACGTGGTGATCCGTGAAGGGGAGACGTTCTTCATTCCCGGCAACGTACCGCATTCACCGACTCGGCCGCCCAATACCATCGGCGTGGTCGTCGAGCGCCGTCGTCCGCCGGGCGAGATGGAGCACCTTCAGTTTTACTGTGAGCAGTGCCATGAGCTGGTGCATGATCTTGAGTTTGATTGCGCGGACATTGTCAACCACTTCAGCAGGGCAATGAAAGAGTTCTGGGCAGATGAGCAGTTGAGTACCTGCAAGAACTGCGGCACGCGCGTTGAGGAAGCCAGGCCGGTCAAAAGGATCGTCTTTGAACCCGAGGTTGTTATCGAACGCGAGACCGCGTAGGCAAGGCAGATGGCCTGTGTCACTATGAGCGCATTAAGGACACAGCCCGGAGACGCGCGTCTCCGGGCTGTTGCATCGCAAGGAGTGTCATCGAAATCTTTAGGTTTCAGTGCTCTGCCCGGTGGCGAACGCAACCAACGCATCCGGCCAGTGTCAGCAAAACAATGGCCCCGGGTGTTGCGATGACGCTGGACGAAGTTGGTAATCTCGCGTCATCCTGAACAACGCCGCCAGGGTCCATTGTGTTCCAGAGTTCATCATCGTGCGGGATGGCCAACGGTCGAAACTCGCTGTTGAGCAGTTCCAGCGCACTCCTGCCATCATCCTCAATCGGCACGATCAGCATCCGGCGAAGGATGCTGATGGGTGCGAGGTTGCTGACATCAAGCGGGGCTGCATCTGCAACAAGATGATCGTCGAACATGAGTTGCTCGCGAGCGGCTGTCACGATCGAAACGTTTGGGAGGGAGTCGCGCTGAATGGCTGGGGCGATTGCATCATCACATATCCTGGTCAGTGATTCTGCATCAGTCACAACATGGCCTGCAGTGGCTCCAGTCGTGGCGAACGCGGCGATTGCGGCGAACATCGATACATGCTTGCGAATCTTCATCGTTTCTCTCCTGCGTGGCCCCGCATCGGGGGATTCTGTGACTGACACTTCAACCGTAAGATTCGATCATCACGGTTCAAAGCATCAGCACGCAGATTGCGATGAATGACCACAATTGCGCTGTACCTGCGCGACAACGGCTGCCCGGTTTCACAGAGAATGTGAAGCTGCGGATAGGGCGTGGACCGTGCAGGAGATTCTCGGACGGGTTCAGTCGTCAGTTCCATTGATGTCGGCCTCTCCGACTTGTTCAATGCGTGACTGATAACACACACCCCGTTTCTCGAGTTCCTTGAGCACGTGATCGAGAATCGCAGGGTTGCTGCCGAGCAGTTCCGGCGGGATGACGCCGGGCATGTTCAATTCACCTGAGGCGATCAGCCGAGCGACGATGGTGCAAGGCAGGGCCGTGGTGCGCGACATGCTCGTGGCGTGCGTTGCGGGATCGTAGTAATCCAGCAGGTCCCAGGAATAGCGCACAGCGCGACCGGACTGTTTCCCCTCGACGATGACGCGCATGACGGTGAGATCCTCTTCGTCCTGTTCGTACGTCCACTTCGGAAACATGAGGGTACTGATTACGTCGATCGGCTTGACCTGCACGCCGTTGACGTTGATCGGTTCATGGCTGAACAGCCCGGTTTCGCGGAA
>PWVT01000091.1 GCA_003562195.1 Phycisphaeraceae bacterium
AAATGGCCACGTGTTCATCCGGCTGGGCATCAAGGTCATCACTGTCAATACGGTTCACTCTGCAGCCAAGGTCTTTGAGTTCCGAAGACACAAACGCACGGATTCGCGCATCGCTAAGTGAGATAGCCGCATCTGGCGAATCGCTTGGTGCCTCATCGTCGTGCGTCTGCTTTATCACAGGGAAGCAGAGGACAAATGCGCTGCCCTGACCCGGTGAAGATTCAATCTCCAAATGCCCGCCCGCACGTTTCACCACACCGTTGACAAGTGAAAGACCCAGTCCCGTGGACAGTTCACGCGTCTTGGTGCTGTAAAACGGCTCAATGCAGCGTCGTCTAACTTCTTCATCCATGCCCGGCCCATCATCGCTGACACCGACGCGCACGAATGTGTGCTCCTCATTGTTCTCGTCGTGTTGGGTGGCGACCTCCGCCCAGACGCGAACATGACCATGCTTCGAGTTCCGCAGCGCGTTGCCGCTGTTTTGCACGAGGTTGAACACCGCCTGGGTCATCGCTGCAGGAGTCACCTTGAGTGACGGCAATGCATCTGGAATATCGTGATGCAATGTGACATGCTTTGGCAGCGCATTGAGCAAAAGCGGTTGTGCTTCGCGCCACCATGTTGAAAGGTCAGTGGGGTCAGTGGAGCCACCGGACACATCCTGTCGATCCGGATCGGTTGCCAGGTATCGCAAGCCCTTGGCGAGATTGCCCAGATACCGTGACGATGTGCGTATCACCTGCACATTCTCTCGCTCTTCATCAGGTAATGACTGCTCAATGATGTCCAGTCGTACACGAATGGGCAGCAGTAAATTCCCTAGATCATGACCGATCCCGGCCGCGAGCGTCCCCAGAAGGGCCATGCGTTCCGCCAGACGAAGCTGCTCGTGGCTTTCCCGCAATTTGGCTGTCCGTTCATTCACAAGCGACTCCAAATCGCTGCTGTGGCGCTCGAGTGTCTCGCGAGCTTCTTCCAGTTCGGTAATGTCGATGCAACTTCCGATATATCCGGCAAAGGTGCCGGATGGTCCGAGCAGCGGCACGCCATGATTGAGTATCCATCGGTACTGCCCATCATGGCGCATCTGTCTGTACTTCATCTTGAATGCTTGTCGATCGTCAAATGATCGGCTGTATTGCTCTTTGCACGCTTCGCGTTCATCAGGGTGGACGCGCTCAAACCATGGGGCATTGATTTCTTCATGAAGCGACCGTCCAGTAAATTGCAGCATGGGGCGATTGAACCACACGTAGTTGGCATCTGTTCCGGCCATCCAGATGTAGACCGGCGCACTGTCAGCCATGGTTCGGAATCGCGATTCGCTTTCCTGCAAACGCCGCGTTTTCAGTTCGAGTTCTTCCTGTGCATGCCGTTCTTTGGTCCGGTCATGGAGAATCTTGACGAAACCCTGTACGGTCCCGTGGTCATCTTTGAGCGGCATGACGCGGCCGACACCGAACAAGCGTTGCCCATCAGCGCGAACATGCCAGCGTTCATCCAATGCGCTTAAATTGGCGACGGCATCATCTCGCTCCTGCTTCGGTTGCCCAGCACGTTGATCTTCCTCGGTGAAGATGATGCGAACGTCTTTGCCGAGGATGTCCTCCTCCTTATAACCCAGAACACGTTCAGCACCGGGGTTCCAACTGTCGATCTTGCCCTCGCGATCAAAGGTGAATATTGCAAAATCCACCGTGCTATCGATAATCCAACGGAATTTCTGTTCGCTGGTGAGAAGGGCTTCGGCGATACGTTCCTGATCTTCAATATCCGTGATGCTACCGACCCACTCACGGACCGCACCGGTCTGATCGAGAATCGGAACACCTCGGCCATCCACGCGTCGATACTCGCCGTCGCGCGTGCGCAGGCGGTATCGCACATGGACTTGTTCCGCAGATTGGTTCGCCTCAGCCCATGCCCTGGACACAAAATCGCGATCATCCGGATGAACGGCTTTGATCCATCCTGATCCCTGATACTCCTTCGCTGTTTGGCCGGTAAATGTTTCCCATGATTCGACTTCATGGACAATCATTCCATCACCATCGGCGGTCCAGATGATTGATGACGTCGCCGTGACGAGACTGCGAAAACGCTCCTCGCTACGGCGAAGTTGCTCCTCGGTTTTCTTGCGTTCGGTGACATCCTCCACCAAGCCGAGCATCCGCGTCGGGCGACCGCTCTTTCGTTCATACACATTCCCATGCGCATTGATCCAGTGTGTAGATCCGTCCGGCCAGATGACGCGACACTCAATATTCCAGTTCGTACCTTTCTCAAGAGACTCATGGAACGAGGCATCGACAAACTCACGATCATCAGGGTGGACATGCTGGAGAAAAATGTCATAGTCCCAATCCGGCGCAAACGCTTCGTAGCCGAACGCACGATCATGTAAGAGTGATCGTCGGACTTGATGATTGACCAGATCGAAATCCCACTCACCGACCTGCGCACTTTCTAACGCGAACTCCAGCCGCGTCTGACTTTCACGCAAAGCTTCTTCGGCGCGTCGGCGTTCAGTGATATCGCGAAATGTCACGACCGCACCAATCACAGCTGGACGATGTTTTCCATCAAAGGCGCGGATTGGTGCGCCGATATCATCGACAGGAATGCGCGTACCGTCACGGCGGAGCAGCATCGTGCCAGGTGGGATACCAGTGTTCCCATCAGACGTAAGTACATCCGTGATTGGGCTGGGCACCGGATCACCTGAGTGTTCATTGATAAAGTTCATCACCTCGTCAGCATTGCAACCTTCGGCCTCTTCAATGGTCCATCCCGTAAGCTGCGCAGCTCGCTCATTGAGGAACGTGATACGGCCGTGCGGGTCTGTTGCAAGAACTGCATCGCCAATGCTCGCAAGCGTCACCTGAAACCATTCTCGTTGGCGACGAAGTTCATCGGCTCGATCTGCCACCGCAGCGCGGGCACTCGATAGATTCCACACAATGCCAGCAAACATGAGGGTCACCAGAATGCCAACGATCGGCAGCAGCGGCAACCAGAGATCCATATCGACTGGCGCGTGAAAAACAATTGTCCAGGTTCGACCTGCGACATCGATCGTGCGCGCCGTTGTCAGAATGCGATCCTCATTCGTCTCCAACGGTAAGTTGTACAACATGGCTTCGGGATCAACGCGTGGGCCGTCGTAGACCTCGAACGCCATCCGTGGCAGGTGACCAAGCACGACAGACATCAACGCAGTCGCGCTGAATGAGCTGAATACGAACCCTTGCAATTCATTGTCCGCATCAAAGACCGGAACATAGATGACAAAGCCAGCATGCTCGGCCGGATCCAACTGCGGCAAGACTGTCAGTGCCTTGCTTGCAGCGGCATAGCCAGTCTCCTCCGCCTCGCGCATGGCAGCTCGTCGCGCTGCATCGCGACCAAGTTCTAGTCCCAGCACATGGCGGTTCTGCTCCGTTTCGGGCTGGATGTGTGTGATGATGTAATGCTCGTTGAGCTCGTCCCTGGGCGAGGTTGCAAAGTCCTCGTAGCCGTACTCGTGCATGCGCTGCACCAATGCATCAAGCGCATTACGTGGGACCCGTTGCACAAACCCGATACTGTCCATCCCCTCATACACGGTCTCGAATTGGAGTCGACGAGTGAACACACCGAATTCATCAGGCGTGACTTCTTCAGAACCCTCGAAAAGACCGGCAGTCGCGTTAAGAACCGTAATATATGTACGCAAACGACTTTGAATCGACGCCTTTCGACGATCGACGGTGTCTTCGAAGTGCTGTCGATGGCTTTGGCTTTCGATACGCTCGTACTGAACTGTCAGTAGCGCCGTAAAGAAAATGCCCACCAGCAACACAACCCATGCCGCACGAGGCCAGCGCATCCCACTGCGTTGATCACGTTGCCACTGCGATAGATGGCCCGATTGCTCATTCATTGTGGCCTTCGTTGCGAGCCAAACCGGAACTACTGTTCAGACTGCTCCCCGACATGAAGCATGCACAAGTGTAGGCATTTCACAATCAAAACCTTGCCATAGCAGGCCCACATCGGGTGAAGTACCGAGCCACGCATCTGTCGGATCCAAAGCCGTTTCTCTCTGACAGATTGTCATCTGGCGGTATCATCCACGATCCAGACTCGAATTGGAGGCGAACGTGATGGTGAAGGAATTTCGATTACCCGACCTCGGAGAAGGTGTACACGAAGGGCAGATCATTCGTCTGCTCGTTGCCGAAGGTGATCCCGTGGCCGAGGACCAGCCACTGATGGAAGTGGAAACCGACAAAGCCGCGGTGGAGATTCCCTCTCCCGTATCGGGAACCATCGCCAAGTGGCATGTTGAAGAACAGCAGACGGTCAATGTCGGCGATGTCATGGTCAGCTTCGGCCAAGCCAATGACGCTGCTGCGTCGAGCAGCGATCCCGCCACATCCGCAAAACCGACCGCAACGCGCAGCTCAGCAGCACAATCGACAACCACCGGTGCTTCTGCAACGGGGACTCGTCACGCCTCGACCACACGCAAGCCCGCCTCTCCGGCTGTACGCAAGTTGGCACGGCAGCTTGGGGTTGATCTGGATGCAATCGAAGGATCGGGGCCGGCCGGGCGAGTCTCACGAGCAGATGTCGAGCAGGCAGCGAACGGTGCGGGTGCGTCGAGTGCGAGTTCCGTCAAGGAAATGCCCAAGACGCAGCAGCCGGCGGCCAGCCGCGCAAAGCCCCAAGCGGCGGAGCTTACAGGGACGGCGGATGCGGATCAGTATGGGCCGATTCGTCGTGTGCCCATCACCCAGGCGCGCAAGACCATCGCAGCGGTGATGAGCCAGTCCACCGCGACGATCCCGCATGTCACTGACTCCGATGACGCGGATGTGACTGACCTTGAGAAACTTCGCCGCAGTTACGCCTCGCAAGAGCGTGGCAGTGATCAGCCAAAGCTGACATCGCTCGCGTTTATCGTCATGGCTGTGGCGCGGGCGCTGCGGGCATTCCCTGAGTTCAACGCCAGCTTCGATGCGGATAAACAGGAGATCATCTACCGCGACTACATCAACATTGCTGTGGGCGTGCATACCGAACGCGGTCTGGTTGCGCCGGTGATTCGTAATGCGGATCAACTGGATGTTATTGGCATGGCGGCAGCATTGGGCGAGATCGCCGACAAGGCCCGCACAGCATCGTTTGCAGTCAACGAAACACGCGGCGGGACGTACACCATCTCCAACGCCGGCGCATTCGGCGGGAGCCGCTACTCCACGCCGCTGAT
>PWVT01000291.1 GCA_003562195.1 Phycisphaeraceae bacterium
GCGAGACCCAGAACGATGTACCACAGTTCGGACATGCTCAGTGACAATGGTACAGGCAAGATGCAATTTACCGCGTACCATTGTTCGCTCTGTCACAGCGAGAAAGGGTCAATCCAGTGAATTTGATGTATGTGAGGTCAACACAATGCTGAGCGGCGGTGACTGGTGGGTGCACTATTACATTCACAGTGGGCAAGTGCCCATGCTTCTCAGTCGGGTATTCTGGGTGATCTTCGCGATCTGTCTGCACGAACTGGCGCACGGTTGGGTTGCGCTGTGGCAGGGTGATGATACACCACGCCGACTCAATCGCATGACCATGAATCCGCTGGTGCACATGGGCGGTCTGTCGCTCCTGGTGTTTGCATTGATCGGCATTGCGTGGGGCGTCATGCCCACTGACCCCAGCAAATATCGCAATCGCCGCTGGGGCAGAGTGCTCGTGGCCGTTGCTGGCCCGGCTATGAATATTGTGTTGGCAATCATTTCGCTGACCTTGCTGGCATTCTGGGTGCAGTATGGTCAAGGGCTTGTCGGTGAGACGCTCTTTGAAAATGTTGCAAACTTTCTCTTTGTCGGAGGGTGGTTGAACATTATCCTCGCCATCTTCAATATGCTGCCGATCCCACCGCTGGATGGATCTCAGGTACTCAGTGGCATGTCATACAAGGCATACGAGTTCTTCCAGAGCCCGCAATCACAAATGTTCGGCCTGTTTGTTCTTCTGGCGATCTTCATCACAGGCGCGGCACGAGTACTTTTCAGCGTGGCGGCCGAGTTGAGTCAGCTTTATGTTGACGCCCTGCGTTGGGTGATTCCGTAACGGCTATTGAAGCAGCCCAATGCCAATGATGCTCAGTACGATGATGCCAAGCGCAAGCAGGCCAACGATGACCCAGTTCCACCGATCACTCTTGCTCATCAACGCCGCCATGCGCGCATCGCGCTCATCGGCTGAATCAACAATGCGAGCGAGAATATCCGTGGAGCGATTATTCGTTTCTGCCAGATTGCTGAGCGCCTCGCTGAAGTTGCCAAGGGTTTCGGTCATCTGCTCCGCCGATCGTGTGGAGGCATCAAACTGCTGTTGGAGCAAACCGAGCACTTCGGTCTGCTGTGCTGAAGATTCACCTAAACTCCGCAGTGTGTCATTGAGCGTGGACTCGCGTTTTTTCGACTGGCTGAGATGCTCATTGAGCGCTTCGAGCAGTTGGGAGTTCTGGCGATTAATTTCCGGCAAGGCGTCGAGCGCCTGGGGAAGATTCTCCATGAGATCGATCAATCGTTCGGTGCGCTTGGTCTGGGCGTCCAAATGGTCTCCGACTTTTCGCACCAGACCCATGACCTCTTCATATCCTCGCTGCAACTCCGCCATGGAACGCGGTTTGGCCCGCCGCTCTGCCGGAGCAAGCTCACCAGTGAGGTTGTCGGGTGAGCTGTTGGCATCAGTCTGGTTGTCGGTCAGGTCGATGGCGACAGGGTCCTTCCTGCCACGGAACATTTTTCGAAGGCCATCAAGCATTGGCATCAGGCGGGTTCCTTTCTCACGAAACTCCATTTCCGCGGTTGTAGGTGACTGTACGATGACAGCAATGCAACGGTCAAGCACAATCCTGCTGGGAATGAGTCTTGCGCTCACGCTGGCGTTTACCGGTGGATGCGAACGCACGAAGCCAGCGCCACCACCTCATGCCGATGATGCGCTTCGGATCATCTCCCTCAGCCCCGCCATTTCACGCACATTGGTCGACCTCGGCGTGGATGACGCCATCGTCGGTCGCACGCCGTTTTGCGAATCCATTGATCAAGCCATCCCCGTGGTGGGCGATCTGCACGATCTTGATTACGAACGCCTTCTTCGCGTCCGGCCGACCCACCTGCTGGTGCAGCCGCAGGCAAGTGGCATGGACTCGCGCTTGCTGGAGTTGGCTGAAGACAACCAGTGGTTCATCGGCGCATGGCGACTGAATGACATGGCCGATGTCCAGACCATGCTCGGTGAGCTTCCGGAAACACTCGGTCGCAATGACCTGATCGCACGTGCTGTTGAGTTGCACATCATGATCGACGAAGCATTGCAGCCAGCATCCGAACAGTGGACTGGCCGTGTGCTGCTTGTTGCTGGGTTGAATCCAGTCGGTGCGTTCGGCACAGGAACCTACCTCCACGATGTGCTCACCTCGCTCGGCGCGAGCAACGCGCTGACATTGGCGAACTATCCGCAACTCACACTTGAGGATATCACGCGGTTGAACCCGCAGGCCATCATCCTCGTGCGTCCCGGTGCAGACCACGATACCGATGCGTTCGCCGCTGCTGGCTCACTCGCTCGCTTGCAGATCGACGCTGTGGCTGACGGCCGCATCGGCGTGTTGACGCATCCGGATGCATTCATGCCAAGCACTGGGATCATCGGTGTTGCCGCTGAAATGCGCACGCTGCTTGAAACATTCAATCTATCCTTACAGGAGTCCGCGCCGTGAGTCGGCGCATGACGGGTCTTGGATTTCTCACGGCTATGCTTGCTGGACTCGCAGTCTTGCGATTATTGATTGATCGAGATCCAGTTCATGGTCTCAGTCTGGCTTGGCCCGATGCAAGCTATGCGGCGTTTCGATGGACTGCGATACTCGTCAGCATCATCATCGGCTGTTCACTGGCGACATCTGGCGTGCTACTTCAGGCGCTCTTGCGCAATCCGTTGGCATCACCATTCATCCTCGGTCTTTCCAGCGGTGCCGGGCTGGGTGTGATGACAGCCATGTATATCGGCTTCGCAACCGGCAACGACGCCTTACGAAGCGGCGCCAATGCAGGGCCAGCACTCATCGGCGCGCTCCTCGTGCTGACGGTGGTGTATGGATTGGGCCGTAGACGCGGCCTACTCGATCCATTGTCTCTGGTGCTCGTTGGCGTGGTTGTTTCGGCAATTTGCGGTGCGTTGATGATGTTCCTGCAGCGGCTTTCCCCTGAAGGGTTGCGCAGCGACATCTTGATATGGATGATGGGGCGCATTCCGCAGAGCATTGCCACATCGCATCTGATCCTGGTTGGTGCATTGGCCTTTCTCGGGGTTTTGATCGCAATGGCAATGGGCCGCGCCATGGATGCTGCGACCTTGGGCGAAGATGAAGCCCGCAGCATTGGCTTGTCACTCGGACCTGTCCGGCTGAGCATGTTCGTACTGGCCGGCGCATTGGCCGCCGCGTCGGTGACCGTCGCCGGTCCGATTGCGTTCGTCGGGCTGATCGCGCCACATGCAGCTCGGTTACTCATCGGCCCTCGCCACACGTTACTGGTGCCGGCAGCCGCTCTGGCCGGTGCATCGCTCATCGTTGCTGCCGATGCTGCCAGCCAGGCGCTTGAGTTCGGTGCCGGCCGTATGCCTGTGGGCATCTTTACCGCCCTGATCGGTGGGCCGGCGTTTATCTGGATCTTGAAAAATCGGCAGACAGCGGGAGTGTGACATGACCAGCACATCCACTGAACAGCATTCAGGTCCTGCAGCTTCACTCGTCGTTGATCACCTCAGCCACAGCTACGGCGACATCGTTGCATTGCGCCAGGTGAGCGCGATCGCCCAACCCGGCAAGATCACTGCATTACTCGGCCCAAACGCTGCTGGAAAGTCAACCCTCCTGCGTTGCATCATCGGGGCGATCAAACCGACATCTGGCCGAGTATTGCTTGATGGTAAACCTACCCACGGACGCTCGCCGTATCATCTCGCGCAGCGCATGGCGTACGTGCCGCAGCGGTCTACAGTGGCTGCAGCATTCACCGTTCGTGAAGTGGTCGAGCTTGGCCGATACGTACTGCCGCGTAATCATCATCGCATTGAACTGGCGCTGCAGCGAATGGAACTTACCGATTTGGTCGACCGACCGTACGCCGCGCTATCCGTCGGTCAGCAGCAACGTGTGACTCTGGCTCGGGCATTGGCCCAGTTGCCGAACTCCATTGAGGACTCTGCCAAAGCGGGACACCTGATCTTGGATGAGCCGGTTTCGGCGATGGACCTCAAACATGTGCGCGATGTGGTCGTATTACTTCGCGAGTTGACTGGGCAAGGTGTGACCATCATCATGGCCATGCACGATCTGACACGAGCGGCCGACATGGCCGATGATGTGTGGCTGATGGACGAGGGCACGCTGATTGCAGGCACGGCATGTGATGTCTTGACCGTCGAGCGATTACAACAGGTCTACGGCGTGCCATTTGAGTGGCTTCATGGCCGATTGCTGACAGTCAATGACTGATCCATTCCGAACCAGTCTTCAATCCGCTACAATTTGCGTATGCCAAGGAATCTCGGCCTTATCATATTCCTGCTGTTTGTCGTTTGGCAGGTTGTCTCTGCGATCATCAACCAGGTGAACGCCAACAAGCAGCAACAGCGTGCAGAGGAGATGGCCCGTAAGCGACGCCAAAGCGAAGCAGGTGGTACCGCAACAGCCGACCAAGCTGACGGTCGCCCCAAGCGAAGCATCGACGACCTCGCAGCACGCCGAAAAGCCCAATTGGAAGAGCTGCGGCGGAGGCGGGAGGAAGAGAAGTCGCAGAAGTCCCGTGTCCGTTCCGGACGTGAGCAAGCCAACATCGGTGGCGTTGCTTCGCCACCGTCTCCTGGCCCGGCTACGCCCATCGGATCCGCACCCACGTCGCAGAGTTCGTCTCGCCGGCAGCCCGATCCATGGCAACAACGTCGCCAGGAAGCCAGCAAGGCGAAAAGAGATGCGGAATTGGCGCGGAAAGCGAAGGAAGCCCGCACCAAGCAGCAGGATGAAGCCCGCAGACGTGCTCGTCTGGAACGCGAGCAGGCCGAGGCCCTGATTCGCCGCCATCCAGCGTCACGGCCAATCGATGAGCCGATCGAGCCAATCCAGGCCGGAGCGATTGGAGCGGAGTCGATCAGGAGGTGCATTCATAATCGACGGGAATTGCGACGACTCTTTGTGTTGAAAGAACTCCTCGACAAGCCGTTGGCGTTACGTCGCGACGAATCGTGACGACTGCCACGTTCCCCCGAAGATACCCGCGAGATCGCGCCGGTTCGCCACAGAATCGCAACAACGCTATACTTTCGCGCGATGAGTTCTACCGAAACACTGCCACTGCCTACCGATCACATTGAGGCATGCACCACACGGCTCAACCGGCTCCGTGAACGCCTGCATACGGCGGGGCTTGACGGCCTGCTCGTCAGCAATGACACCGACATTCGCTACCTGACCGGGTTTCTCGGTCATGACA
>PWVT01000222.1 GCA_003562195.1 Phycisphaeraceae bacterium
ATTCCGATTGCAGCGATTCAATCCGCATTGCGTTTTGGCGCACCACGCCAAGTTGCCGACGAAGCTGAGTTGCGAAATCGAGCTCGCTGATGATTCGCAAGCGTCGTGTTGGCGAAACGACCGGTTCATGCGCTTGCCCGTCCAAATCGTAGACATCCTTCGCTACCGCATTGATCACCAGCACATCGCCTTCTGATACGTCCAGCAGCGCAAGGTCAAGCTTCGCCTGCAAGCGCGCGGACATGCCGGTGACACTTTCGCGTTGCACCCAGAGCAGCTCATCGTCGCTGTCATCGTGTTTGCGAACCTCGATCGCCAACTGCGACAGCGCGACATCATCTTGCGCTTCACCAACCAGCGGCACATTCGCGCTGGCGAGCACTGCTTGATCGGCCTGTGGTTCGGTGATGGTCACGCTGGGCGGATGATCCGCCACCGCTTCGATGCGATAGCTGATTGGCTCAACATTTGTCAATCCATATTCATCAGCCAGTTCAATGAAAAGATCTCGTGATCCCTTCAACGACCAGTTCAGGGTCCAGCGCTGTCGCGACGCATCGACGTCAAATGTAGGCAGCGCTGCGTCGTCCCATCCCAGCATGGTCCGAATTTCGCTTTGATCTGCAGGCGTCGGCACGGGCTTGTTCAACTGCAATGTGAGTGTCACATTCGAACCGGTCAACGAAGGGCGTTCTGTTACTGCTCGACTGTCCGTGCCTGGGCCAAGCTGTGCTTCAAATGGAGCAACATGCTCGACGGCATAGGCCGGCGGTGTGATACGCACCGAAGCGCGAGTAATGGCTGGTGGTGGGACAATTGTGATGACATCCGACTCCGTGCGATCATCGGCCGTCGAGAAATACACTTCTACGGCCTCGGCGTTGGTATCGATCAACCGTTCATGAATCGGCGTGTTTCCCTGTTGGGTAAGTACGACGTTCTGCCATGACTGCTGCTGGCCATCGACGGTCAGGCGGTAGCGAGCATCAACGCGCTGCGCATACCCGCCACGTGTCACGCGCGCGCGCAGCGGAAGTGTCTGGCCGCGCGGGTGCACCATGCCCTCCGGCACCTGTTCGTGCATCAGTGATTCAACGCCCGTACGGTTTGGCCACTGTGCTGAACCAAGAGGCCACACGATGCGAGCCACGCCGGTCTGTGCCGCAGCCGGGTTGAGCACCACAAATGTTACCACGACAAACGCCACGGCGAGAAAAATGCCCAGGTCGCGCAGCGTCTGCTTCGGGCGAATGATGCTGGCTGCGGATTCCCCGGCCATTCGCGCATCGACATCGCGAACACTGCGCGCTGCCATGGCATTGTGTTCGTCAATGCCCGCCGCGGCAAACTCCACACTCGAAGCCAACCGCCCGGCAAGTGTCGGTAGCGCACGTTCTACGCGTAGCGCAAGCTGCGTCAACGTCGGGTGAAATCGAACCGCCGAAAGGACGTAGCGTTGCACCGCGTATGCAAAAACGCCGATAGCGGTGATGAGAATCACCAAACGCATCACTCCAGGCATTCGTAGCACGAAATCGATGCCGATAAGCACCAGCGCTGTACCAAACACCCACGCGAGCAGCACAGCGATTCGCTGCATCAGTAGCAGTACCCGGCTGCGCCGTCGCAGCATGTCTAGTTCCGAGATAACTCGCTGCATGCTCATGGTAAGTATCTTGCTCACTCTTGCTTACTGACATCGGCTCATGTGGGTTGCCTGAAAACTTACGATCCGCCGTGGTAGAAAAACGCCCGAACGGCTGATCCCTTGCCTCACACGAGGCGAACAATTTTTCGCCCTACCCATTCAATCGTCAGTGCCAATACGATCAACGCGAAAAAGAATGGCGAGTCCCAAATCCGCTCTGTCAATGGGTTGACGGTTCGCACCGAGCGGTTGGGTAGCGATTCCGGTAATTGTTCCAGTTCGTTTGGCTGGAGCATTCTGCCGCCGGTGGCCTCGGCAAGCGAGGCAAGCAGTGCGTGATCCGTCTCGGGTTGCCGCATTTCATCATCAGGCGTGAACACTTCGACCCGGGCATCGGGAGTCACATCAATCATGGCTGGATCACTCAACCGCACACGAAACTGCCCCGGCGAATCAGGCAGATACGTTGCAGCAAAGCGCTCCTCGGCTGTTTCCATTCGCGTCAATTCAATCTCGGCGACCGTGTCGCCATCTTCATTAATCAACGACACATTGACACTTGCAAGACGCTGTCCAGGTGACTCAGATGCCAGACGCTCATCGAGCAAACGAAGGTCGATCCGCAACGGCTGGTTCACCTCCGCCCGTCGTGGTGAAACTTCTAACACCGCCTGTTGACCAGACGCAGCAAGACTTTCGCGGCCAAGCATCCGCATCATTTGTACCCAGAACTGTTCCGGCAGTAACTCTCCACGACCGTAGCGCCATCGCCAGATCTCATCGGTGGCAACATACACACTGCGACCTGCCCCATACCGCATGAGCGTTACGAGTGGCAAGTGATGATCGCCAAAGGTCTCTGTTGTTTCGGCAAGCACCTCGGCCGTGGGCTTTAGGCGGCTTAGGTCCAGACGTTGGGCGTAGCGGAGTTGCGACCACCCATAAGACGAATCACTCAATTCTTGGGGCCAGCCGAAGTCCCCGCCTGTCGTCAATTGCAAAACGCCAAGTCTGTCTGCGAGTCCGGTCGGCTGCATCATCACCGGCCGCCCTATGGGCTGTATCGGTCCTGCACCGCGTACGGGTAGCAGATCGGCCAACGCGGTACCGGCGAAGCTGTTGGGCGTGGAACGCGGCCCGGCAATCCATAACAGCCCGGCACCGTAATCTGCTACGTAATCCCGGATCATTTCCAACTGTCCTGTTGTAAAGAACGAAGCAGGTACGTCGCCGAGCACAATCACGTCATAGTCTGCAAACTCTCCCGGCGAACGTGGCAGGCGCGTGATAGGCATATTTCCTTCCTGCGCAAAATCACGGTCAGCAGACAACAACATCACTGAACTTTCCAACGACTCTTCACGAATCAGCAGGTTTTTCACATAGCGATACTCCCAGCGCGGGTAACCATCAATAAACAGCACCCGAAGTGGCTGGTCGATCAAGTCGATGCCGAAACTACGGACCGTGTTTTCCGGAACCAGCGCCGGTTCCTCTGTCTCGATTCGTACTTGCCAGTTGGTTTCGCCGGCAAGGACCGGTTCAGCCGTGAGAGTCAGTTCATCACGATCGTCACCAGGTGTAATTTCCTCGCGGGCCAGTTCCTCTCCGGTCAGTTCGTCTACTAGCGTTACTGTCGCGCCCATTTGCCGCGCAGCATCGCCAATACGATCGATCTGCACCGCCACTGGTACCTTGTCACCAACGTAAGCCCGACGAGGCGCGTCAATGCGGCGAATAGCCATGTCGGCCAATGGATCGGGTGAGCCGACTGGTACGGTAAACACGGGTATGGCATCGGCCTGTAATCGGCGAATGGTTGCCCTCGTCGGTGGATCATGCGTCCGACCATCGCTCATCAGCACCACGCCGGATAAAGGCCGGGCAGCGGCGCGCTGTAGGGCCTGTTGCAAGGAGGTGTCAATGCTGGTGCGCTGCCCATCGGCAGCGCCCAATTCCACTCGGAGTTCGGTCATCTCATCAAGTGATGCCTTCAAGCTGAATGCTCCCATATGGAACCCAAGCAAGACGAGTTGGCGATCTTGATCGAGATCGCGGAATGTGTCGTGGTGATGTGCAAGCGACCCGCGAAGTTGGTCATCTCGCGAAATACGCAGGCCTGTTACGTCGTCCGTCACATCTTCAATGTTCATCGATGCGCTGCGATCAACTAACACCAGCACCCAATCCTGCTCGACTGTTTCACGTGGCATCTCAAGCATCGGGCCGCTGAGTAGCACAAGGACAAGCATGATGATGATGAATCTCATACCAGCAAGCACAGACTTGGCAACATGCCCCCCACCCAGTCGACTGTAGCTCCACACCGCGAACGCCAGTGCGGCGAGAATCAGCAACATCCATACCCAACCCTGGAATGGATGTTCCCAAGCCAGGATGACCTGTTCTGCCTCGGCGGGTATGGTCTCGACATTAAAGAGCCAGCGAAGCAGTGGTGAATTCAAGTCGCACCTCCTGCAGCGCTGTGGTGAATCGTCGGCCGCAAACCTCCTGAAGTCACCGCACCCTCGCCTTCATAGGAATAACTGAACCAGCGGGCTAACAGAGTCTCCAACAGTACGAGCGCGATCACAATCAGCAGAAGGATTCCCGCTAATGGAGAACGAGAGTCCACATTACGTAGCAACGCTGCCGGATCGTCCATATCAAACAGCGTCCATTGTCCAGAGCCACCTAGCCAAGCATCAACGGCTGCGGCTGGTTGGGTATCACTGCTTGCCGAGGCGGGTGCAATATTCACTGCCAGTGTGGTCAACGTATTTGCTGCTGCATCGTGCACTTCGTATAACCCGGCACGTGTGAGCGCGTCATGCGGACGCCCGTCGGTTACTGCGATGCGACGACCATCAGACGACACAAGATCGCTCGCTGCACGATGAGCGAAAAGCGCGGGCTGCTCACCTGCTGTAATTCGTTGATTGGCGCGAATGCTGCTCAAGCCCTGACGTACCAGTTCATGCAGGAGCGGCACCATCAATGGCTTGCTGGGTAGATTCGTCCACGCCAATTCCGGTGCCGCCGTCATAAACACGACCAAGCCACGTGATTCGTTCACATTGTTTTCCACGCTGCGTGGAGTACCGGCCAATACCAACGGTGTGCCGTCGCTCAACATCAACAATTCTGTGGCCTGGGTTTGTTGCATATCCATTGGCAACAGCCGCGAGGCAAACACCGGGCGCGACAGTTCATCCAGATCACTTGCGATAAGTCGCAGCAATTCGGTACGTGGCTGTTCATCGGTCAGGAACACGCCACCTTCGCGTTCCAACACTTCAAGGCCGATGCGCCAGGGTAGTTCGAGTGCTTTTACGAACCGGTCCGTCCACTGATGCACGTTCAATTGAGCTGGAGGCGTGACGAGCAACAGGCCACCTCGATCGACGTACTGGCGCAGCAGCTTCCAGCCGTCTTCACCCAGAAGGTCTGGCCGAGTAGCGACAACCACATCAGCCGTACGAAGGTCGCCGACACTCAATGCTGCCGGTTCAACACTGACAAACTGAAGCGGGCCACCTTCTCGCGGCTCCAAGGCGCGACGAATCCACTGCGCAGCGCTGAGGCGATCAAGTCGTGGTTCAAAGCCGAAGCCACGTCGCTCTAAAGAAACGATTCGAATACGGTTGCGCAGGTCCAGCACCGCGTGACGCGTGTTGTCTGCGTTGAGTGCATCATCGTCGATCGCGGCTGTCAGTGCTATTTGTTGATCGCCTGTCGTGGCGAAGTTTAGGAGAAAGTCAACGGACGCCTGTGATTGGCCTGGGTCCCACTGTACGACGCGCGGCTCAAGGGGTGCAATACCATCACCTGATAGCCGAACGCGCGACACATCTGCATCCAGCGCGCCTCCGGTACGTTGTAGACGAATCGTGACTTGTCCCGAGCCGTCGGCCATGCCGGGTAAGACGACGTTGCGTACCGGTTCTATCGCGCTGATGGTGACATTCACCACCGGCATCTGCGCTGGCGGTGAGGCGATCAATGTGACATGCTGATCAAGATCCCGAAGTGCTGTTGGCAACTGTGTGTCAAGAGCGGCCGACCCTGCACGGAGTTCGCTCAGGAGATACACAAACTGGCGAACATTCCCATCATCGTCGGTCCGGTCCAGTGCCGTATGCAGCAACATCAATGCGCCTGATAAGTCCGTTGGCGAGTCAAGCGACTCAAGGTCGTGCAAGAGAGCAGAGGCGGCTCTCAAATCGCTTGTCGGTGGCATGAGCGCGCTATCAGCTGGTCTGGCTGCTGTTATAACTCCGACACGATCTCCCGGATCAAGCTCTTCAATTATTGCTTTCGCCTGAGAGATCTGGTGGTGCAAAGCGGTCGTACCATTTTCGTCGGTCAAGCCAGAAGCCAAACCGTTGTCCAGTAGGAAGTACACGACTCGCCCGCTGCCAGTATCAAGCAGGCCTGTGTGCTGCAAAATCGGTCGTGCTAACGCTGCACCAAGCAGAAATACAATCAGGCAGCGCACTGCCAGTAAAAGTATCTGCTGCACGCGCAATCGACGGCGCTTCTTGCGGAACGCTTCAACCAGGAATTGCATCGCCGCCCATTCGATTGGCCGACGTCGTTGCCGACTGAGCAAATGGATGAGAATCGGGACCGAAATCGCCGCAAGCCCTGCGATGGCGAGTGAAGTGGTGACAAACGTCATGGCTTAGCCGAATTTGCTCCGTTTGCTCTGGGCGTTGCGGCGGGCCAGCAGGTATGCCAATGCAGGGCCGACGGATTCATGTGTATCCAGTCTTTGATAGTCAAAGCCAAACTTGAGTGCCGCTGTCGATACGGCATCAGCATGTGCGCGAATTGAATCCAGATACGCCTGTCGCAATGCCCGAGGATCAACGCGTAATCGACCTTCGTTCTCCATCCCATGAAACGGTGCTGGTTGAGAGAAATCAAACATCATCTCTTGCCTATCGAGCGTATGGAGAAGAATCACATCGTGCCGTCGATGTCGGAATCGTGCCAGACTCTGACGGATTGCCTCTGCATCATCAAAAAGGTCGGAAATGATGATGAACAATGCGCGGTTATTTATTTTGCTGAGCACCTGCTCGGTCACCTTGACGATGTCTGTCGCCGCCTCGACCGGCTCGCCGCTGAGACTATTGACAATCGATCGCCACTGCATGCGTGAGCTGGAGCGTTTGACCATGGTCCGTAGCTCATTTGCAAACACGCCGACTCCCACACGATCCTGCTGGTGCAGGCAGACATATGAGATTGCGACCGCCAAGGCGGTTGCATGATCAAACTTTGTCCAGCGATTCTTTGCTGCACTGGCAATCGTTCCACCCCACTCGCGCTTGACTGCAAGACTTCCGAACCCCATCGATGCGGAACTGTCCACAAGTACAATGACATCAAGTGTCGTTTCCTGCTGATATTGCTTGAGGTACAGTTTGTCGGATCGGCCATACACCTTCCAGTCGAGGTGTTTAAGATCATCACCCGCTACATACTGTCGGTGCTGGGCGAACTCGACTGCCATACCCTGATACGGCGAGCGGTGCATGCCGGACATCACGCCTTCGACGATCATCTTGGCGCGCAATTCGAACGGCGCAAGCTGGGCGAGCGTCTCCGGCGCGAGGTAATTTTCAGCGCGGGTGGTTGCTGATTCAGCCATAACGAGGTCTTTCCGGCCTTAACGCATAACTGCGTCCATATGACGCGTTGACTTCGGATCCGAGTTATCCACCTGGATCTCGTCTAACAAAGTGTTGATGATGTCATCTGTGGTAATGCCATCGGCCTCGGCGTTGAAGTTCGTCAGTACACGGTGGCGCATGACTGGCAGCGCTGCTGCCCTGATGTGCTCAGGCATCACGTGCGACGCACCGCTGAGGATCGCGCGGGCCTTCGCCGCAAGCACCAGGTACTGGCTGGCGCGTGGTCCCGCACCCCAACTGACATAATTCTGCACAACCGTTGGCTTCTCGCTGGCTTCGCGAATGCGCGTGGCACGGGTGAGACGCAGTGCGTATCGAACAATGTGATCTGCCACTGGAACTTGTCGAACGAGACTTTGAATACGCAGCACTTCCTCGCCACCGATTACCGGCTCGATCTTCGCGTCCTCAATCGCCGTGGTTCGCTGAACAATCTGCAGCTCTTGTTCCTCGCTCGGATATTCAATGCGAATATTGAACATGAAGCGGTCAAGCTGTGCTTCGGGTAGCGGGTACGTTCCTTCCTGTTCAATCGGGTTCTGCGTCGCTAGCACGAAAAACGGCTGCGGCAATCCGTGACGCATCCCACCAGCAGTTACCTGCCTCTCCTGCATGGCCTCCAGCAGCGCTGCCTGGGTCTTGGGCGGTGTGCGGTTGATCTCATCAGCAAGGATGACGTTCGAGAATATTGGTCCTTTGACGAAGCGTATCTCGCGCGCACCGGTGGATTTGTCCTCCTCGATGACTTCTGTGCCGGTCATGTCTGAAGGCATGAGGTCAGGAGTAAACTGGATGCGCGAGAAGCCGAGACTCATCGTGCGTGCAATGCTCGAGATCAAGAGCGTCTTGGCCAAGCCGGGCACGCCGACGACAAGCGCATGGCCACCACAGAAAATGCTCGTGAGCAGTTCGTCTACAACCTGCTCTTGCCCAACGATGACTTTGTGAACCTCGTTGGTGATACGGCTGTGTGCGGCGGTTACCTCGTGTGCGGCGGTTTCCGGGTCCGTGGCTTGCACCGCGGACTTTGATGCGAGCGGATCAGTCATCAATGTTTGCTCCATGTACGTGTCAGCGTCGCCCGCGGCCGTGCCCACGGACGTGTACGGCTAGTGACTATACTCCCGCAGAGCAGGGCAGTTCGGTACATCGCACGATTGAATCGGCACGAACTGGCTTCCTGACTACTTCAATCAAGATTCCTACCAATTTTTCGCATACTTTTTGATCAATCGATCGTGCCCGAGCTGCCAGAAATCGAGACTCTTAAACGTTCACTTGAACCTACGCTGGTCGGTGCTCGCGTCTCACGCGTTGAAATTTGCCGTCGTGATGTGATACATCGTGGCAGCGGAAAGGTTTCGCCGCCAATTTGTCAGCGTGATTTACTTGCGAATACCACCATCAGCGCGCTGGCGCGGCGTGGCAAGCAACTTGCCGTGATTAGCGATGTGGGTCCTGCTATGTGCATCCACTTGGGCATGTCCGGACAAATGCGATTCGTGCCGGATCGAGTCAAACGTTCGCCAGCCGATCATGTCCACTGTATCTGGTTACTACACACTCGGATCGGTCGGGGACGACTGATGTTTCGTGATCCGCGAAGATTTGGCGGTATCTGGGTCTTTGATGATGCCAACGACATCCTGAGCGAACGATGGAGCCATCTCGGCCCAGATGCGCTAACCATTCGAGCAGCGAAACTTGCTCGGACACTCTCGGGCTCAAACCGCCCGGTGAAGGCAGCTCTGCTTGACCAAGCCGTACTCGCTGGAGTCGGAAACATTTACGCCGATGAAGCACTTTTTGCCGCGAGTATTCACCCACTCGCCTCCTGTGCAGTTCTAACGGGCGATCAGATCACACTTCTGGCCAAGTGCATACGAAATACGCTTCGCCGGGCCGTGAAAGCCGGTGGGACGACACTGCGTGATTATGCAGATGGCAACGGGAGGTCTGGCTGGTTTGCGGTTGAGCATCGCGTTTACGGTCGCGCAGGACAACCATGCTCAAGATGCACACGACCATTGAGTCGCCTGACGGTCACCCAACGGACAACAGTGTGTTGCGAATTTTGTCAGCCGTTGCCGGCTTAGGATAAAGCCGAATTAGACTTATCCACATTTACTTGTTCAGGAGTATGGCCTGAGCCTGAGCCGAATGACGGACACGGGGCGGCTACGTAGAAGGTTTGATGGCGATGGTTCTATGTGAGGAAGAAAGAGAAGTTCTTTCATACTCATCACAGTATGCCTTGTTGATTCATGTGGATAACCTCGTGTATAACACCGTCCTAAACGGCGAAATCACGAATAATAGCCGGCTATTCGACCATTCCAGTGTTGTGAGTAACTTGTCAGTAGATATTGGCATTTGGTTCGCGAGAGTGGCTCTTGCGGCGAGTGGCGCGACAAGCGTTGCCAGCGCAGCCCGATGCACGAAGGTTGGCGGTTGCAGCGGGAGTCAGTGAAGAATAGTCTGATGACAAGTTACACACATCCTGCTGTCTATTGTTCGAAACCCAAACAGCATGCGAACGCACAGGTCAGTCTTCGGTAGTATTGAAGTCGAAGCTCATGCAATAGCCGGTTCGCCAGATTGGGTACTGTACAGCGCACCGGTACGCGACGAACCGCTCTGCATCCAGATGAAGCTCGCGGAACAGGAATGCTGTCAGCTCAGCATGACGGGGGTGTGATGGCGAGTCTGCGTTGCTTATGCCTTGGCCAAGCACCTCCAAACGTGGGCCGTCGGAGTATCGTGTTTGCCAGCGATCACCGACCTGAGCAGCAAAGTCCGGTCTCCAGAGGTGTGCATCGAGTGACGGAATGCATTGGCGGGCAAGATCGCGGTGCAAATACACATCAAACACCATTTGCCGCACCGGGAAGTTGATCATGGCCCACACCTCCTCTATTCGCGGCGGTTGCAGCGCAGGGTGTGGCATGGCATTCCGGGTGGCGAGCATTAAATCAACGGGCTGATTGCTCACCACCGGATCAGTATCGATTGCCTGTACGAGGTACTCGCCAGGTTGTCGCGAACTCACCACAGGAAGTGGATCAGTGGAGAATTCACGCAAAATCGCATCTGGAGAATCACCGATGGCCGTCTCATTGTGAAGATTTCGGAAGGATTGGTTGGGCTGAGTTGCAGCGGTATCATCGGACTTGCGTTTACTAATAAAGTTATGGAACGTCAGCGGCACGGCATCCGGTCGGGCGAGATGGCCGGTGAGACCGTGTGCTCGGGCAACTTGGACCGTCGCATTCGGCGCATCTTCGTGAGGGTTGTAAACATAGATTGCAACCCATGTCTCTGAATAGCGTCCGGCCAATTCTGCCGCGGCTTGGAAGAGCTGTTCCCGTGCCAGTCGAGGTTGTTCTTGCTCCAATAGAGCATTAGCATTACTGTTGGAGATCGAATGGTTGGTTGCTGCGATACGCCGTATAACAGCAGACTGACTGCCGCCGAGTGCTCGAATGACCTCATGAAAGCGATTAACCGCCGTTTCCAACGTAGCGACTGCATCAGAATCGACCTCCGAACCGACCCTCTGAGCAGCTTTGATCAATGCGCGTAAACCGCGTACGCCCGGGAGTCGATCGACCAGTGACAGGCCGGAATAAGGACGTGAGGCCGTAAAAACCAAGCGTTGACAGGTCGTTCGATCAACGCCGAGAAACCGCGACATCCCACTTGCGTGGCGAGCATCGCTCGGGAGACTCTCAACAAAGCCACGAACTTGCTCGTGAATTCGCCGAGCAGCTCGATCAGCCAAACGAAGCTCTTCCTTGGAAAGCGGCTGCACATTTGATGGAGCACTGAGTGGAGGCATGCGTACAGGCATGGTACGGATCAGGGGCGAATCCGTGTCATACTCAATGCTTGAAGCATGTCGAGATTTTTGTGAGTTTCCCATTGACACAACTCGCAACACGGGCCATACTGTTCAGAACAGTCTAGAACTATTCTAGCACACAATTGGGAAGGTTGAAGCTCAAACGCTGAGAGAAGGAGATAAGAACGTGAGAACCCTACTTGCAACAGCCGCCGCGTGTGGATTGACAGCCACAGCGATGGGAAACACTCATAGCGCGGTCGTCACCTTTGACAATGGCTGGGAGGGGTGGAACGGTACGCAGGGACCTGGCGGTTCATCAGTTATTGAGCAGTCCGGAGGGAATCCCGGTGCATACGCACGCACGATCTTCAATAACTTTGGCATTGAATGGTGGACCAACACCAACCAGGATTTCCTTGGTGACTTCACCCAGTACAGTTCTGTGACCGTCAGCGTAGATGTCAAAGTCAACAACATTTCGTTCTTTGGAACCCCGGCTCCACGAAACCTGATTCTCGACCTGCGCAGTTTCAGTCAAGCCCCGCAGGGCTACCCCTTCGCATCAGTCTGGTACACTCTCACAGAAATGCAAAGTGGTCAGGACTGGTCAACGTACTCTGTGACCTTTGATCCCAATGCCACAGACAAGCCCGATGGCTGGGGTGGTTATGGTGCAGAAGACCCCAACACGTTCGAGCCCAAGCTTCCGGAGAACCTGACCTTTGCTGACATTATGTCGAGTGTCGAGGAAATGGCCTTCACCACCTACGAACCGGGTTGGATGTATGGTTTTACAGACTTCGACATCGGTATTGACAACATTCGCATCGATGCAACATTGATTCCTGCCCCGAGTGCCGCACTTGCGATACTCGGTCTGGCGGGACTGGCGGCCGGCCGACGTCGCCGCAATTGACCCCGTGTAGGGGCCATGATTGCCCCGAACCATCGCTTCTGCGATGAAAACACCCAGGCCGCGTCTCGATTGCTCGAGGCGCGGCCTTTCGCTGTGTTACGCCGTCTTCAGTACGATGGGCAACGATGACACCACTACCACGATTGCATTTTCTCGGTGCCAACCGCCAAGTCACCGGCTCTCGTACCGTGTTGCACGCGGGTGGGAGGAAGATCATGATTGATTGCGGCATGTTTCAGGAGCGGCCGTATCTCAGCCGCAATTGGGATCCTTCGCCAGTTGATCCACGGGAAATTGACGTGCTGTTGCTGACACACGCGCACTTGGATCATAGCGGTTTGATTCCGAAGTTCGTCAAGGAGGGATACGCCGGATCGATTCACATGACCGCGCCGACGATGGACATCGCCCGCATCGTCCTCGAAGATGCAGCGCGAATTCAGGAGGAGGATGCGGCGTACAAACGCAAGCGCCATCGCCGCGAAGGCCGTCGCGGACCGCATCCGGAGATTCCTTTGTTCACAGCTGAGGACGCGACGGCGTGCTTCAAGCAGTTCAAGCCCGTGCAGTACGAGAAGCCACTGAAAATCAATGATGCTGTGTCCGTCACGTTTCGCGATGCAGGGCACATACTCGGCTCGGCCACCCTTGAATTTGAGATCAACGAATCAGGCAAGACAACACGGGTGGTGTTTTCTAGTGATCTCGGCCAATGGGATGCGCCATTGATGCACGATCCAACCATCTCGAAAGGGGGCGATTTCGTCATCATGGAATCGACGTACGGGGATCGTGTACAAGAGACTCCACAGGACGTTGATGAGCGTCTGGCATCTGTCATCAACGCGACCCTGGAGCGCGGCGGGAAGATCATCATCCCAACGTTTGCCATCGACCGGGCGCAGGATCTGTTGTTTCACTTCAGCAAACTCGTCGATGAGCAGCGCATCGCTGATGTGCCAATTTTTCTTGACAGTCCCATGGCACTGGACGTTACGGATGTGTTCAAACGCTACATGTTTTTGCTTGATGACGACACGCAGAAACTGCTCGACAGCGGCAAGCACCCGTTTCATTTTCGCAACCTGCGCATGGTGCGCACAACGCAGGAATCCAAGCAGATCAACACCAGCCGAAAGCCCGCGATCATCATGGCCGGCGCTGGCATGTGTACCGGCGGACGGATCAAGCACCACTTAACACAGAACATCAGTCGGTCTGAGTCCACGATCTTGTTTGTCGGTTATCAGTCGCACGGCACGCTCGGGCGGGAAATTGTCAATGGCACGTCACCAGTTCGAATTCATGGCAAGCATCATGAGGTCAAGGCAAAGATCGAGCGTATTGACGGCATGTCAGCTCATGCCGATCGCGAGGGGTTGCTTCGCTGGCTTCGTGGAATGACTCTGACACCACGCACAGTGTTCCTCACGCATGGTGAGGAAGAAGGCGCGACGGCGTTAGCAAAAACTATTCGTGAGCAATTGGGCTGGCCGGTAATACTTCCTGAATACGGGGACGCCTTCGATATTGACCCGTCGTCGGACGATCGTTCAACCCCATTGGCTGAGCATAATCAGTAGATCAGTGACATCGACGGTCCCATCACTGTTGAAGTCTGCGGGGCAGTCGTTGGCGTTGTCACACTGTCCCCATTGAGTGAGCAGAATGAGCAGATCGGAAACATCGACTGTTCCATCGCCGTTAAGATCTGCCGGGCTGGCGACAGGGCCAGGCAAAGCTGCCTCAAGCAGCGATTCGGTCCAGAGCATTGCCAGCCGTTGATTGCCGCGTTGCGTGAGGTGTAGCACATCGCTGCGAATCCCATCGCCAAACAAGTCAAGTTGTCCTCCGAGTGTGCAGTGAAGCAAGACAGTGCTCGCAGCAACATCATTGGCCGTGGCCTGAGTCAGTGCCCACCAGTGCCATAACTCTGTATCCCAACTGGAAGGATGCTCTACGTCTCCCAGCCAAAGAATCTCGACATCGCCAGATCCAGTTCGTGCTTGTTCGGTATAGGTATTCATCCAACTCGGGTGCGAGAGTTGCGTGGCGAACGTCATAAGCCATACATCAACTGATAGCTGGCTGGCCCAGGCACTCGTCACATGGGTGAAAGACCGCTTGATGTGCTGTTCATACCCCATGCCTCTCCAGCCCGCGACGCCGAACACGAACCCATCGACATTCGGTCGCCACGCATCAAAACTGAATAGCACTACACCGCCGTTGTCACCGCCTTCGATTGCAGCCAGTTTTAATCCCCGCCACGTGTTCTCATCACTCTCGCACAGGCCGGGCCAAAGGTAGTTGATGGTCTCATATCCCCACGGTCCGAATCGCAGAAGCGTGCCATCAATGGGCACAACACTCAACGGATGCTCAAAATCAATCAGTGTGCTTATGCCGTCGAATGTGATGTTGGCAATGACAGATATAGCTCCATCACCGGCATAACACGCATCTCCGACGACGAGCGTACTGCTGTTGTCACCGGCTAGGATGATACGTGAGGCGCTCGGCACTTGATCGCCCGCAGAAAAATCCAGTGCATGTGACCACATTTGCGTATCGAGTAAGATCGTGGTTGGTTCACTTACCTGAATACCTGGACCACCTTGGCGCGTGTGTTTGTTTGATGTCCATTGAACCGGATTGGCGCCAGGGAAGCGAAGCAGATGTGCTTGCACAAACAGCGGCTGATCGTGCGCGATCAATCCCTGCGGCCTGCAACGCAATGTGTAGCTTGCACCCTCTATCAGTCTCACGCCCTCGCCGGGGCCAATGGAAAGTGTCCTATGCGAGTTTGTCCAGAAGCGGGAAAAGTCGGTCGTTACCAGCTTGTTGACATGACCCTCGATGTGTGGACCGTGTTCACTGCCATCGAACCCGAACCACAGCCCTGGGTTGAGACGCGCGGGACGATTAAGCACGCCAGCAGTGCGGTGCAGGTTGTTCCATAGAAAGCCATGAGAGAAGTTTCCGATACCAGTCGCGGATCCATCCGATTCCTCAAGCGCACGGCTGTTGCCACTAACGAGTACCCGTATCAGGCCGGCGCCAGGCGGGATTTTAGTGGCGAGGAAGCGGGCTTTCGGTGATTGACGCGAGACAAAGTGCGGCGTCGGCAGAGTGCTGCCAATATTCGGGGCATCACGCACGAAGAACACGTTTTCAACAAAAAGAGGGCCCACACAATTGCCGTCGTACGGTGAGCGGTACACGAAATCCTTGGTGGAAGCCACTGGCCGTACCACACGGAATGAAGCACCTTCTTCCTGTGTAGTATCGTAGATGTGCGTGTTATATCGCGTGACTGGTTTACCGACGATTGCCGCCCAGTCGTGCGGCTCACCACCGCTCTCAGCACTTATCGGCCGGGTCGTCATGGCGTGGTTGGTCATCCACACACATCCGTCAGGTCCGGTCAACGAACCTCCGGTCGAGGCATTCGTGAAACTGAACGGTCCGTGATGGCGGCGATGTAGCCAGAGATCAAGCACATCGCTTGCGTCGATGATATGGTCGCGCAATGCAATGAGGCCGTACACCCCCTCCATGGCGTGTAAAGGGCCATATGCACCGATGGTCAACATTAGTCCGACTTCACCTAGAGCGAACGTTGCATCGATTGCGTGCGCCGATTCCAAGTGGCCTTGTTCGGTGATCGCCCAAATTGAAAGGATGTTGTCTTCAGCATTGAAGCAAAGCCCAATGAGCACCCAGGAGGGATCCGATCCGCGCATGATCAACGGGACGGTTGTCGCGGAGAGAGACATCTTGGTGTGAGAATCCGATGAGAACCCAAGAATTGTCCCCTGCACACTGCCATCGGCGAGTAGGTGCAGTGACAGGCCGTTCTCAAGATGTAGCACATTCATCACTGATTGTTCGCAATCACTTGAATCGCCGATGTCAGGTTTCAGCCAGGCAATGAGCGAAAACCTGCCAGTGGAAACCACTTCGCTTGCGCCTTGTGCCGGAAGAGCAAGTGTTGCTGCGGAACTTGCAGTTTCGATCGCAGCAAGTGTTTGGTTTGACACACCAGTGGCCAGCCATGCCGTACACATGGATCGGAGCAATGGCTTGATCAAATAGTTCATCTTCCTTACTTCTCCGGACAAGGATGCAATTCAACACTGCATGACAGCGTAGAACAAGCCCAATCAATGGCTACGAGAGGGTTGCCCTATTCGCTGGTAGAATTCGGCTATGCAAAGCAACGTCGCAACGGTCGATGAATATCTCGAAGCGCTCCCGGAAGATCGCCGCGAGGCCTTGCAGCAGGTGCGGACGGTGATTCTTGAAAATCTCGACCCGACGTTCGAGGAAGGGATGCAGTACGGCATGGTCGGCTATTACATCCCTCACAGCGTCTATCCCGCTGGTTACCACTGTGACCCCAAACAGCCGCTTCCCTTTGCAGGCATGGCATCGCAGAAACAGCACTTGTCGCTGTACCTGAGTTGCGTGTACGGGTCGGAGGAGGAACGAGCGTCGTTTGTCGAGCAATGGATTGCGTCGGGCAAAAAGCTTACGAAATCGACGATGGGCAAGGCGTGCATTCGCTTCAAAAAGGTCGAGGACCTGCCACTGGATCTCATCGGCAAGACGATCAAGCGCTGGACCGCGAAGAAGTACATTGCGCTGTACGAAGGCGTGATCAAACGTTGATCCAAAAGGGGCGTAGATGGCCGTCAGGGGCATCGCTGCCGGGGAGTGTGTGCATACCATGTTCCCGTGTTCAGAAAATTTTCCATCGGCATTACGGCTCTCGTTGCGACTGCATCAATCTCGACCGAACTGACGCATTCCGCAGGCGTCCACAAAGACGGCGAATTGTCCGTTTCGGGTCTCTCCGCGGCGGTTGAGATCGTCCGCGATGAGCTATCCATTCCCACCATAACAGCAGAAACGTTTGACGACGTCATTCGGGCGCAGGGCTTTATCCACGCGCAGGAGCGGTTTTTCCAGATGGATGCCGGCCGGCGTCTGGCAGCGGGCGAACTTGCAGAACTCGCCCCGCCGTTGATCGACATAGATCGCCAGTATCGGCCGTATCGGTTCCGCGCGGTTGCTGAGCAGGTGCTTGACCGACTGGATGACAGCGAGCGGCACTGGCTTGAGGTCTATGCCGAAGGCGTCAACGCCGGGTTGGAGCACTTGCCAGCGCGACCGTTTGAGTACGGCACGATCAATGCCGACCCCAAGCCGTGGCGGCCGGAGGACTCCATCCTGGTCTACCTTGCGATGTTCGACTTCCTGCACATGGAAGCGAGCTTTGAGCGGCGGCTGCACGTCATGCACGAAGCGCTGCCGGAGGAACTCTTTGCGTTTCTCACACCCAACGCCACGCGCTTTGATGAGCCGCTCATCACACCCGGCGGCAACCCTTCAAACGACTGGCAACCGATGGACATCCCCGGCCCTGAGGTGATTGACTTGCGCGAACACTCCCGGGCCGACCTGGATCGAATCGACGACTTGCACGACCTGATCGAAGTCGCGCCGCCCGCGCTGGGGTCGAACAACTGGGCCGTCGCAGGTTCGCGCAGCCATGATGGCCGCGCGATTGTCGCGAACGATCCGCACCTGCGGCTGTCGGCACCGGGCATCTGGTACCGCGCGGACTTGCGGTGGGGTGAAGGTGATGATGCGCGCCAAGCGGTTGGCCTGACGTTGCCGGGTGCGCCGGGCGTGGTCATCGGTTCCAATGGCAACGTCGCGTGGGGTTTCACCAACATGATGGGCGACTTTCAGGACCTCATCGTCATTGAAGTGAATCCCGACAATGAAAACGAGTATCGCACGCCCGATGGCTGGGAGGAGTTTGAAACCATCACCGAGCGCATCAACGTGCGCGGCCGCGGTGCGCAAACGCTGGAGCTGAAAAAGACGCGCTGGGGTGTGGTGGCGGACCACGATCATCATGGCCGCCCATTGGTGCTCAAGTGGACCGCGCTTGATCCGGAACTGGTGGACCTGAGCATCATCAACATGTCCTTCGCGAAGACGCTGGAGCAGGGCGTCGATATTGCGGCCAACTGGGGCGGGCCGGCACAGAATGTTCTGCTTGCCGATGACACTGGCCGCATCGCGTGGGTGATCTCCGGGCACTTGCCCAATCGTTTCGGCTTCGACGGCCGATACCCGGTCTCGTGGGC
>PWVT01000297.1 GCA_003562195.1 Phycisphaeraceae bacterium
AACCTTGCCTCTCAGCAACTGCACTTGACCATGACCGAAGTCCGCCGCAGCCCGTGGAAGGTACTCTATAGACCCTCAGAACGAGAACTGGAACACGAACTACTCTACGAATCTGCCCGATCGTTCGCCGTAGCGGCTGCGGATTTGAAATCTGCTTCGCTTGCGATGCAGCGCGTTATGGACAATCATGGCGAACGCCTTGGCGAAAATGAAGCACTGCTGGAACGTGTGACGCGCAATCTGGTTGAACCGCTCGAACGGTATGAATTAGCCCAACAGCGACTACTTGATGTGCTGTTTGCAGAGCAACAGTAAGCGTGTAAATTAGCCGTTCAAAAATGGATTCGTCCGACGTTCATGGCCGATCGTCGTGCTCGGACCATGTCCCGGATGAACGGTCATATCATCGGCTAAAGCCATGAGTACATCCTGCAATGATCGCTGCATGTCTGCGGGGTTGGACGTCGGAAAGTCTACCCGCCCCATCGAGCCGGCAAAGAGTGTGTCGCCGACTATTGCTTGACGTGACTCTTCGTGCACATAGCATACGCCTCCGGGGCTGTGGCCGGGGGTATGCAAGACGCGCCATGTCGCTCCGTGTAGATGCAACGTCTCACCACCTTTGAGGATTTGGTCAGGCGGAGTTGATGTAACCGGCCGACCAATGTGGCCGGATAGGTTCAGCATGGGATCGCCAAACCACTGCTGCTCTGCCTCGTGGCCATACATCGGCATTGAACCAAACCGTGAGATCGCTTCATCGATGCCCGCCATGTGGTCAGAATGGGCATGTGTCAGCAGTAGTGCCACGGGATTAAGCTGCTGCAGTTCAATCCAATCGAGCATTGGCTGTGGCTGAAAACCACAATCGACGATCCAGCAATCTCGCGCATCGCCGACGGTCACGACGAAGCAGTTGGTCTGGTAGTCGCCTAGAACAAACGTGTGGATCGTGGGTGTTTCCGGAGTACTCATCGTATCATGGTACCGCGGTTCATGAGACGGTCGATCGTAATGGCTAAGATACTCAGATGCTCATCCGAAATTGCAATGCGACAGAGGCGACACCGATGAATCTATCTGGTGTGAAGGATGTCTCCATGCGACTACTCGTGGGACGTGACGATGGCGCACCAAATTTTGCCATGCGGCATTTCACAGTTGAACCCGGTGGACATACCCCCCGGCACGCCCACAATTACGAGCACGAAGTGCTGATTCTAGAAGGCGAAGGCACAGTCGAGGAAGATGGTACCCTGCACACGATTCATTCTGGTGACGTACTCTTCGTCGCGCCAAACACAACTCATCAGTTCGTGAACACAGGATCGCAGCCCCTCAAGTTCTTGTGTCTGGTACCAGTGACGTTCGACTGCGGGGAAGGCGAGCAAGCCGTCACGCCCGGAAGCTGACCGATGTCATATTGACATGGTATGATTCACACATGTTCTCCCGCTCTCGTCACTGCCCCGCCGCCGCTGTTTTAGGCGCGTGCATGCTCCTGTCGTCAGGTTGTGAGACGATCAGCCAGGATCTCACATTACTGGCCAACACCCTGACGCCCCCGACGCCTTCGGAAGCGGCTGTAATGATGGTGGACCCCTACAACCCAGATCATCGCCGTGAGGGCACCGTTTGGATTGCCAATTCCCCATTCGGCGGCGAGCCACAATATATACGGTTCTACCGCGAATCGATCGATCAGGAAGATGACCCCACCGTCCTTGCGGTATCGATTCGAGCACTGGGGCGTCACGGCAGCCCGGACGATGCACCATTGATTGCTTCACGTTTGGAGCATCGAAACGATCAAGTCCGCTGGGAAGCCGCAAAAGCTCTGCAGCGATTGCATAATCCGACTATCGTCACCGGCTTGCTCAATGTACTTCGCAATCAGCAGGAATCACCGATGGTTCGCACTGAAGCGGCTGACGCACTGGGCCAATATCCACATGACCGCGTGTTTCAAGCGCTCGTCGCAGCACTCGATTCCCGCCATCTGGCTTTGAACATGGCAGCAGAGCAATCGCTCAGTACCCTGACGGGTCAGTCGCTGGGGCTTGATTCCTCTGCCTGGTCACGGTGGTATAACGCTCAACAACCTGCCGAGCGATTCGCCGGGAGGCAGGACTATTACTATCCAACGTATATGCGTGCTCGCACCTTCCTGGAACGCATTGCGTTTTGGTCCGCCCGGACTTTTGAAAGTCCGGGAATCCCTGCGGGGATGGAGCCCGCCAGCCGCCGACGGACGTATGAGAATGATGATCAGGCCGAGTGAAGCACCGCCTCAATGTGGACGATGACCCTTCGGGCCACACCCTCCCAGCGGCACTCTTATGACACAATCGCTCACCTTCGACGGAAACTCGGTCAGCATGACCGCGAGACGCACCGCACCGACACCTCGGCCGGGTGAGGCAGTCATTCAACCACTGCGGCTGGGTATCTCTCGGCTTGACCGTGATGCGGCCAGCCATGGCTTTGAGGGCGTGTTGGGACACGAATTCGTCGGCGTGGTGCAATCAATCCATGGAGGTGATCCGGGCAAACTCATCGGCAAGCGCGTCGTGGGGGCAATCAATACCTGCTGTGGTGAATGTGACTTGTGTGCCCGCGGGATGAGCGTACATTGTCGTCGCCGTACACTGCTTGGTCTGGATGGACGAGACGGTTGCTTCTCCGATACATTCACCCTGCCCGCATCGAATCTCGTCGTCGTCCCAAATGCTGTAGATAACGATCACGCTGTGTTTGCACACGTGCTGGCCTCGGCGCTCCAAGCTGCTCGTCAACTTACCATTGAGGGTAAACCGTACATCACTGTCCTTGGCGACGGTCCACTGGGACTGTTGACCGTGCAGATCATGGCCAAACTCAACGCGTCTGTACGACTGATCGGCAAGCACTCGGAGAAACTCGGGCTCTGTGAAAAATGGGGCATCAAACACCGTCATCTCGATGACATCGGTCGCCGCGCCGATCAGGATGTCGTTGTTGACTGCACCGGATCACCGGCTGGTCTCGTTGTGGCATCGCAACTCGTGCGGCCGCGCGGGAAAATACTGCTCAAGACCATGTACCCTCACGAAGCCGCTCCATCACTGCTTACGATCGTTCGCAACGAGATTGAAATCATCGGCTCCAGTTTCGGGCCAATCAGCGAAGCGATAACGCTTCTCACCCATCGCGAAATCGATGTGGTGAGCTTGATTTCGCGTCGAGTGCGCTTTGGCGATGCTGAATCGGCGTGGCAGGCCGCTGCATCACCCGGCATGTTGAAGGTCCTTATGGAGTGTCGATCCGACGCCGCGAAAGCGGCATAGAGATCACCCTATAGGAACTACACTCACGTTGTGACTGTCCCGGTTACTTGGCACACGATCAACACCAGTGTGGCTACAACAATCGAGTGGCGAACTAGATCTTCACCCGTCAGCTGGATTCGGCGCAGGTGGGATGACCAGACGCATGCCGGGACGAAGATTGTCAGGGTTGTCGCGTAACAATTCACGATTTGCTTCGAAGATGATTCGCCAACGTGAGGCATCACCGTAATAGCTTCGTGCAATACGACTGAGGTTGTCGCCGGAACGAACGATATAGGTCGTCTCCGCATCGCCAGCAGTCTCGCCGATGGCATCGCGCTCCGTGTCCTGTGGAGGAAGGCGTAGCACCTGGCCGATACGCAAACGATTGGGATCAACCAGTGGATTGGCTTTGGCAATAAGGTCCCACTTCGACTCGTCGCCGAACCATTCAGCAGCGATAGAACTCATCGTATCGCCGCCCCGGACAGTGTACTCGGTGTACGTCGGCGGCTCAGGAAGCGGACGTGGCTCGTCGGTTGGCTCCTCGGCGTCCTCGGGATCATGCGCCTCCTCGGCTTCACGATCATCGACATCATCAACGTCGGGGTCGGGTTCAACTGGCGGCAGTTCAGGAGCGTCCTTCCCGCCATCACTTTCACGCCCCTCAGGAACCCGCACGGGTTCGCGATCATCCAGCAACGGTCGGACCGGCTCAGTCTCGACAGTTGGAGGCGTCAGCGCACGATCGACCGAATCGGCGAGAAAACGTCCCGAGCCACTGTCAATCGGCGGCCGCTCCGGACCAGGATCCAATGTGGAATCTGCTGGTGTTCGTTCACCCCGGGGCTGCTCGGCGGGTGTTTCCATGCGCGAAGTTGATTCGCGCTGGGCCTGACGCGTGGCAGCCAAAGGCGGCGATTGCGTCCGATCCGCAGCGCGTGGCTCGGTCTCGATTGGTGGTTCATCCAGAATGACGTCCGCCTCGACATCTTCGGGCGTCATCGAACCGTAGTACACCACAAGCCCAACGATGAGCAATGCGGCAAGAGCAAGGGAGATCTTTGTGCCTGCGGTCATGGGCGGCCTCCATGCACGGAATCAACGATTGGCCAACCGAGCACCTCCAAGATACCGGCTGTGACGCACGCGTGCAAAGTTACGGCGTAGTCGCCGGCGCCTCGGTTTGGCTGGACCACGCCGACTCAATGCCTTCCTCCTCGGATGAGGGCTTCTTGCGTTCAGCCGCCTCGTCATACACCAACGGAGCCGCAATCGCCACCGAACTGTACGTACCGATGATCAGACCCACCAGCAGGCAGAAGGCGAACGGACGAATTCCGCTGCCTCCGGCGATGTACATAATTGTGATCGCCATCAACGTGGTGAACGACGTAATCACCGTTCTGCTGAACGTCTGGTTGATCGAACGATTGACCGTTGCAGCACTCGGCACTGGCATCTTGCCGCGGTTTTCGCGGATGCGGTCAAGGATGACAATGGTGTCGTTCAACGAATACCCGATGATCGTTAACAACGCGGCCACGACGCCCATATCAATGCGGAACTCTTCGATCAGCAGGAACGATCCGAATGCTGTGCGACCGATGTAGGCCGTCAGAGCCAAGATGCCCAAGGCGATCGTCACGTCATGCACAAGAGCGGCGATCGCCGCTGTGGAATATCGCAGCGAACCGAATCGCACCCAAATGTACAGCAGAATGCCAAGCAAACATACCACCACAGCCACCTGTGCTGCCGCAGCCAACGAACGGGCCATCGCTGCAGAGAAGCTTGCAACCTGCTCAAGACTCGGCGGCCGCGAAAGCGCCTCGGAGATCAGTGTCCATTCCACCCGGGCCAGTTCGCGATCCCAGACATCGAAGTCCACACGAAGGTAGCTGTAGGTCGGATCGGACACCACGACCGCGACAGATGTGTAACCGGCCCTTCGGTTGTCCATGTCGGCCTGACGTAATCCAATGACCTCAAAGTCCCGACCGCGGGCCACGCTAAAGTCCGGTTGGCCTCGCATGCGATCGATCCGCATGCGAATATCCTCTGCCGTCACAGCCGGTGAAATGTTGTCGACCACCACCACAACGCCACCGAGGTAGTCACTAATTCGATCCGTAAAGCGTGGATCGCCAATATTTGCACCGAGTTCGTCATACTCGATCGGATAGGTATACGCGGTGTGATCCGTTTCGCCCTCGCCAGTAAAGTTGAGTGAAGGCGTCACATCCAGCAGGTCTTCAAACTCATCGACGACCGCGCGAACAATCACATCAGTCGCCACAAGATCATCATCAATACCGCGCGGGTTGGGAACCTTAATCTGAAAACTCTGCGCTTCAACGGCCTGTTGGTGTGTGCGAGTCGGCCCAACCGTCAGCACGCTGGCGTTCACGAACTCCCGCAGCACGGCCTGTCGAGTACGATCCGCATCCGACTCAACAGTCATATCGTCAGCTCGCTGGGAGATATCTCGAATGCGTTGCTCAACACTGCCTTCGCCGACATGACGCAACCAGTACCGCTCTCCGGTCGTCCCGTTTTCTTCCTCCATTACCGCAGTACGAAGCGTCACTGCCACACCGCCTCGCAGTTCGGTATCGAACATATCCACGCCACGAGAGGACACAAGGACAATAGACCCAACCATGGCTACAGCGCTGCATGTCCAGAACAGTTTGCGGAAGCTGACCCAGTTGATCGCCGGTTCCAGCGCGTGGTGAATCGCCGGGAACACCGTCGGCAACATTGGCAGTGACTTGGCCTTGAAGAAGTCTGTGTAGAGCGTGTAAATCACACGTGTGACAAACAGCGAGGTGAACAGCGTTGCACAAATGCCAATGGTCAACGTCAACGCAAAGCCGCGGACCTCAGCCGTAGCCGTCTGGAACAGCACAAGGCAGACGATCAAGTTCGTGATGTTCGCGTCAAGAATCGTACTCAAGGCCTTGTTGTACCCCTGGCGCACCGCCCCTCTCAGGTCATACTCGCCAGTGAACATTTCCTCACGGATACGCTCATAAATCAGCACGTTGGCGTCCACAGCCATACCAATGGTGAGCACAATGCCCGCCAAGCCAGGTAGCGTGAACGTGCCGTCAATTCCTGCCATCACCCCGAAGATGATCAAACCGTTCGCGAACAACGCAAACACGGCCACCAACCCAGCAAACAGGTAGTAGAAGATCATGAAGATCGCGATTGCCACAAGTGCAACGGCAAAGGCGTTCAAACCACGGCGAAGATTGTCCGCACCGATTGAGGGGCCAAGATTGTTCTCCGCAATTGGGTCTTCACTCAGCCGTGCCTCCAACGCACCGGCTGCAAGCACACGAACCAGATAACTGATGTCTTCCGGCGTGAACGTACCGGTGATAATGCCACGACTGCCGATCTGGCTTTGCAACGTGGGAGCGGAATACACCTGCCCGTCGAGCACGATGGCCATCGGCTCACCAACATGCGGACCGGTCAGCCGGTTCATCAAGGCGCCACCAGTGGAGTCCAATGTAAACGACACCGCGGGACGGCCTTGCTGGTCAATGTCTCGCGCAGCGCGACGAACGCTCCATCGCAGATCACCTCCGTGAGTGATGCTCCTGTTCGCCGTGGTATAGAGCAGCAGGTAGTAACGACCATCGCGCTCCGCAGCGACCAATCCACGCTGCTGAGCAAAGAACGATGTAGGATCTGCCTGCAGGAAGTTGAGTTCCTCCGGCGTGCGATACCATTGGCGAAGATCGTTGATCTCGAACCAGCCCGCAATTGTGCTGTCCACATTCTCCGGACCACCCTCGCGCAGTTGCTGGCGAAGGTCAGTGACATTCACATCATCCGCACCCGTGCGCACGGCAATGCGGTACTCCAGCACACCAGCACCGCGCAGCAGGCGCTTGAGGTCCTCTGGATCGTCAAAGCCGGTGCGACGTGCCTGATACGCATCGGACGCCGCGACTGTGCGATCGAGTGCGTCGGCCAACTGCGGGAACTCACTCTTGAGATTGTCGAGCGCGACATCGCGCTGGCTTGGCTCGCGGATCGTGTTGCCCGCTGAATCGCGCAACGGCCGACCATCGGCATCAGTCACTGCGGGCCGTTCGGTGGGGAGCGCAAGCACACCGAGTGCGCGGTTGCGGTCGAGACTCAGCCGGAGCACGCGGTCTCGAAGCTCTTCATGATCGATCATGGCCTCAGCAACGGCCTGCTCAAGCCGGGCCACTTCGGATTCATCAATATCCCCCGCTTCCCGACGTTCAGCGAGATGCTGTCGGGCTGTTTGCAGATCGTCGTACGCCTGCTGGAGATCAAGAATCAACTGACCGCGCTCGGTTTCGGGGTCGCCGCCGAACTCCTGCGGCGCTTGGCCTTGGCGTAGCGCAGCATCAAGCCGTCCTGCGGGAATCTGTGCTACGTCAAGCAAATTTTCCAGTTCCGCCTCGTATGCCTGACGCAATGCAAGCACTTCCGGACTGGGCAGCGGCATAATGACTTCGATGCGGTCATCGCCGACCGGCTCCATGGAGATATCCAGCACGCCTTGAGGATTGATGCGATCTTGAAGGACGCTGATGGTCTGTCGCAGCACTTCCTGCCGGTCCCCGACGTCGTCGCTCATGCGCACGCTGTAGATGAGACTCACGCCGCCGCGGAGATCTTTCCCGAGACGAATCTTTTCCTGAGGCGGATAAATGAAGAAGCCGCAGGAAACGAGGATGAGCAGGATGATAAAAATCTTAAAGGCGATGTTTCGCATCGAAGGTATCTACGCGTGGGGTGGAAAATGTTTCGTGCAGGTGCGATGGTCGGCCGTTTCGGCCGGCAAACTACAGATTCTCGACTGGTTCAGCAGGTGTGTCCGAGCTCTTGATGACTTGCTGAACCGCGGACCGCGCAAACGTGATGCGCGTATTGGATGATTCATCTACTTTGAGTACCACGAAATCGGGCTTCAGTTCGACGATCGAGCCAATCACGCCGCCAATCGTCTGAACCTTGTCGTGCTTTTTGATTGCGCTGATCATGGCCTGCCGCTTCTTGCGTTCGCGCCGTTGGCCAAGAATGGACATCACGATCATGACCGTGATGACCAGGAACATGATAAGGATGAGATTCGGCCCGAAAAGACCTGGAGGCGGTGCTTCGGTATCGCCATCAGTACCCAACCCGTTGGCCGAACCGGGGCTGGCCGTGCGCGACTCGCCTGGCAAACTTGGCGCAGCACCATCCTGTGCCAGTGTCAAGGAAAACATATGCGTATCAAAATCAAACATGGGTGCTTTGTACTACGTGCGTTGGAGGAGTTGATCGTCATCCTCACCCGATGTCACCTGACGATCGACAGCGACATCAAGCACCGGCCACGACCGGTGAAGGCAGGACCACGCATCATCGCGTATTGCCCGCTGAATGTCCAGCAACAGCCGCTGGAAGTGGCGAATGTTGTGCAGACTCGCAAGTATAGGACCCAACATTTCCTTGGAAATGAATAAGTGTCGCAAATATGCCCGCGTGAATCCTCCCGCACACGCCTCACAGTCGCATCCCGGCTCGATCACCGAGTCATCCTCGGCATGCTTGGCGTTTCGCAGGTGCAAACGGCCGTTTTTTGTGAATATATTGGCGTTTCGGCCATTCCGTGTGGGTAGCACGCAGTCGAACATGTCCACCCCTGCCCGCACCGCTGCGACGATATCCCGCTCGTAGCCGACACCCATGAGATACCGTGGCTTTTCCAGTGGCAGCAACGGTGCTGTGAACTCGGTGACTTTGCGGATGAGTTCAGAGCCCTCCCCGACCGCCACACCGCCGATTGCGTAGCCGGGCAGAACAATATTGCAGATGTCCTCAGCGGACTTTTGACGCATCGCGGGGTCGGTCCCACCTTGGACGATGCCGAACAAGGCCTGCTCGTCCGGCCGTGCGTGGGCCTTCACGCAACGCTCCAACCAGCGAACAGTGCGATCGTTGGCCTTGGCGAGTCGTTGTGCGTCTGGTGCGTCATTACATGCCGGGGGGCAATCGTCAAACGCCATGATGATGTCCGCGCCCAGGTTATTCTGCACTTGAATCGACCGCTCCGGTGTGAGGCGAATTCTGGAGCCATCGATAATTGATTTGAACGTCACGCCGTCATCGTCAATGGCGTTAATATCTGCCATCGAGAATGCCTGATATCCACCAGAATCGGTCAGAATCGGCCCATCCCAACGCATGAACTTCTGCACTCCGCCACGGCGTCCGATCAGTTCATCCCCAGGACGCAGCATGAGATGGTACGCGTTGTTTAGCACAATCTGGCTGCCTGTGCCGACAACCTGCGCAGGCGTAAGACCACGTAACGTACCGCGTGTACCAACTGGCATAAACGCAGGCGTGTCAAACCCACCGTGCGGCGTCTCAATTCGCCCCACACGGGCTTCGCTGCGCTTGCATCGGGCGGAGATAGTGAACTGAAGCGGCATGGCATCAATCGTAAAGTGGTCGAAATCCGATTGGAGGCAGTCGTACACTCACCGCTAGTCGCGTGACGCCTCGCGCAAAATGCGCTTTTCTTTTTCCGTCAGACTGTGCATGCCTTCGCTGGAGATTTTGTCGAGAATGCGGTCCACCTCGCGACGACTGCCGGCTGACTGCTTCGGCTGGCCACGCTTATTGCGATAGTGATGCGACGTTGGATCGGCCCGGCCAAGAAAGTCAAAGAACCCATGCAGGTGGTGTTGGTTGCGGATGAAGTACCAGCCAGCCAGCGCGCCGCCCAAGTGCCCCGCCTCGCCGCCAGCATTTCTTGCACCGTAAATAATTGAAAACAACGCGATGGCAACGAGTGCATACGCCAGCGTGCGCAACTTCATGGGAATCACGAAAAACAGCAGGACCGTCGCACGCGGCGCGAGATACGCCCCCGCCATCAAGACGCCGAACACCCCAGCCGAGGCACCTACCAGCGGAACCGCCGGCGAATTGAAGAGCAGACCGGGAATGCGCACTTCTCCGCCCAATAGCATCGCTGCCAGGATCCCGCCCAGATTCAACAGCGTGTACATCAGCGCCCCGCAGATGCCGCAGAGCAGATAGAAGGCCAGATACCGCTTGGAGCCGAGATGCCGTTCGATAAGCGGGCCGAAGAAAAACAGCGCCAGCATATTGAATAGCAGATGGGGCATGTGCGCATGGAGAAACTGAAAACCGATCAAACGCCAGAACTCGATCTGCAGGAAGCCCCGTTGCGTGGAAAAATGTAGGTAACTGGCGATCGGTTGCATCTCAAACACTTCGACGAAACCAATCCGTTGTCCCCCCGGGCGATCTAACAGTGGCACCGTCGGGAAGCCCTGTGGGTGTACATCAAGACGCGGTCGTACATTCGGCTCGGGCACCGCAGAAGCCGGCACATCAGTAACACCCTCCACCAAGGCCACGACTTGTCCCGGTACGAGCACCGGCTGGAATGATCCATCAATCATGAACACTGCCACACAGAGGATGATGATCCACGTGTTCACTGAAAACATGCGCAGCGCATCCATTGGCCCACCGCTACCGCCACCGCCTTGAGGCGGATCTTTACGAATGTAATGGCGGTCAGCAATTCCCATGATCAACGGTCCGGGTTCACATGTAAATACAATCGGGTCAGGGCGTCATTGTGCGCCACTCGGGCGGACGATGGTACCGGTTTCCCTCACAGTTCGCATCATTTCTGTTGGCGTTTGCGTTCGGTGGCCCGTGTGAGCAACTGCTTTTCCTTGCGCGTGAGACTGTCCATTCCCCACTCACCGATTTTCTTGAGAATGCGATCCACTTCGTCCGCTTCTTCCTGTTCCAGCTTTGCGATCTTTTCTGCACGTCTATCTTCACGGGTGGGCTTGGCTGGTTCGGTCACTGACTCGCTTTCATTTTCGCCATAAGCCAGTGACAAGGCGTACTCGTCGTTCTCATGTCCCATCGCCTCTTCGGTGAACGCAAGCTGCTTATGCGTCAGCCAGCAGGTGATGCCGCCGAAAATGGCAATGCCAACGAGCAGGTAGTTCGCGATGACCGCACCAAACACGCCCAGCACTACCGCCCCAACGAACCCCGTGCGAATGGCAATGCGCATTGATCGGACATAACCCAGCCGGGGCCACAACGCCGACTGCACGATCCGGCCGCCATCGAGCGGGAAAATTGGCAGCAGATTGAATAGCAGCAAGATCAGACTCAGGTAGTTCACCAGATACAGCGCAATCAGGATTCGAGAATGCGCGACCTCCAGTGGAGGTGATAGCACCAGTGGATTCGGCAGCGCCACCCCCAGCCACGCACCGGTCAACAACCCCAGTGTTACCCCTGCCACGATGCAGATGACCACATTCACCAGCGGCCCACCCACAACCGTAATCATGTGCGCCACCCAAGTGTGTGGCGGTCGTGTAAATGCCAACCCGCCCAACGGCCACATGAGAATCTCGTTGGCTGAACCACCGCTGTAGCGGCATGCAATGCAGTGGCCGAACTCGTGCAGGACGACGATCCCAAACAGAATCGCCATCGCCGTGGCCATTATTTCCAGGTTCACCGCCACGCTGCCTTCGGCCGGGAATGCCGCGCGAAGCATCGCAATCACAACATGCAGCAGGAAAAAAACGTGCAACCGCACATCAATTCCAAACACCCTTCCTAGAAACAACGACCATGTGAACGGATTGTCAAAGCTGGGCCGGATGCCCTGCCAATCACCGCCCGGCCGGCCATAGCCGCGCATCGGGTTGTCTTCACTTGAATAGTCTCGGTCCTGCCAACTCATGTGTGGGGGCCTTCGGCTAACGACTTCAATCTGACTGCTTTCGTGTGATGCATGGTCACAATCCACCATGATTCTTACCGGCTTCCGTCGGCTGCGTGCCACATCAAAAGTCCCGCAATCGTCTTGCCATCACGGATACGGCCGTCCAGTGCCATCGCGACTGCTTCATCACTATCAACACACTGCACTTGAATATCCTCACCCGGTTCCAGAGCACGCTGCACCGGGGTGAGTTGCTCAGCGAGATACACATGCATCAATTCATCAGAAAAGCCCGGTGATGTGTAAAACTCGCCCAATTTCCTCACGGCTGCGGCGCAGTAGCCGGTCTCCTCCTGTAGCTCCCGTTCGGCAGCACGCTGGGGAGCTTCGTCGGGCTCCAGTTTGCCGGCCGGCAACTCCCATAACCGTTCATCAACCGCCACACGGAAGTTGCGGATCATCACGATCTTCCCGTCCTCCAGCACCGGCAACACCAGTACCGCCCCTGGATGACGCACGACCTCACGCGTGTACCTCCGGCCGTCTTTATCCTCAAAGTGCAAGATCTGCACCGAAAACAGTTGGCCGGTGTGCGTGGCTTCCACTGCAACAGTGTCATTCATCGCTAAGATCATACGGCCTTCACCATGGACAAGGACACCGGCAACAAGGAATCACCTCGCCCGATCATTCGCCTGATCGATGTGCATAAATCATTTGGCACACTCGACGTGCTGCGGGGGGTGAGTCTTGATTTTTACCCCGGTGAGACCACCGTGGTACTCGGCCCTAGTGGTGAAGGCAAAAGCGTGATGCTCAAGCATATTGCCGGCTTGCTTCAACCCGATCGTGGCGAGGTCTGGTTCGAGAATACGCGCATCGACACTCTCAGCGAGCAGAAGCTTGGCCCAATTCGCGGGCAGATCGGTTTTCTGTTTCAACAAAGTGCACTGTTCGATTCCATGACGGTCGGCGAGAACATCGCCTTTCCCTTGCGGCAATTGACGAAACTTCATCGTGATAAGATCAACCAGCGTGTGTATGAAGTCCTGAACATGGTTGGACTGGCCAATACGATTGAAAAGATGCCCGCTGAATTGTCCGGCGGGCAGCGTAAACGCGTCGCATTGGCGAGAGCGATCGTCATGAACCCGAAAGTTGTGCTCTACGACGAACCGACAACCGGGCTGGATCCAATACGATCGGATGTCATCAATGAACTAATCCTCAAACTTCAGCGTGAAACGCATGTGACCGGCATCGTTGTCACACACGATCTGGCCAGTGCCTTTAGAATTGCAGATCGGCTCATCATGCTGCAACATGGCAACGTCCTGCTTGATGACACACCAGAGCGTTTCCGCCATACGACCGATCCGGTTGTGCAACGATTTCTCTCCGGCGAGGCGGACCCGGAAGAATTGGCCGGTATTGGCGGCCGAGGTGAAGGAAAACGATGAAGTCAACCGGACGCAATTTCATGGTCGGCCTGGTATCCATCGTAGCGCTGATGAGCTTTGCGACGCTGCTGATGTTGTTCGGCGAGCTTGATGATCTCACTGCCAAGCGGTACCGGGTTGATATCTATATGAATAGCACTGGTGGATTGCGCGAGGGGAGTACGGTTCAACTCAACGGAGTGCCGGTCGGCCGCGTCGATCGGGTTGACCTGTATCAATCACCAGACCACCCCGGTTTCCCGGTGCGAGTCGTGACGAAGATTGAAGAGCAAGTAAACATCCCAGACGATGTCACGGGGATCGTCGAGGCACAGCTTATTGCCGGTGCGTCCTCACTGTTACTCAAAACATCCGTGCCAGAACCTGGAGAGACGGTAGACCACCTAGCCAAGGACGGTACCGCATCAATTGAAGTCATACACAAGCCGCTGATGGAACAGCTCATCAGTGAACTTGATGCTCGCACACAGCCGCTCGTGCGTGCCATGGAGGCGTTTGAGCAATTGAGTCACACCTACATCGAAGTCGGCAAGAATCTCAACACCCTCATCACCCCGCAGACAACCGAAGATATCGAGTCAGGTGAAGCGCCGAACCTCCATGCCGCTATTGCACGGTTCCACACTGTCATTGATGAAACTCAGACGTCGCTCCAACTGGCGCAGAACTGGCTTGGCGATGAGCAATTGCGCACTGAACTTCGTGATGCAGTCATTCATGCCCGCCAGTTGATTGAGGATGCTGCCGCCACGTTGGCCGAGGTCGGCACATTCACCTCGAAACTCGAAGACCATACCGAAGACTTTGTACAGCGACTTGTACCCATCGCAGACGAGCTTGCAGTAATCTTCGAGCAAATGCGGTTCATCACCGAAGCAGCGGGTTCCGGCGACGGCACGGTCGCACAATTGCTCAACAATCCGGACCTCTACAACAATCTCAATGACGCTGCCATGCGCTTGGAGCGGGCCTTGCGCGAAGTGCAACTTTTCATTCAGAAAGTGACTGCCGAAGGGTTGCCTGTGCGATGGTTCTGAAACTCTTCACTCGCTGACGCCTGATTCAACGCGCACAACGGCGTCGAATAGTTCCGCATCGATGCTGCGCGCGACCTGACGATCCTTCACCATCGCCACCTTCCAGGAAGGGCAGGTGAACGTTGCATGAAAGTTGCTTTCGATCGCCCTTCCCATTCCTATCAGGATCACCAAATCCGCTTCGCTTGCAGCATTCGCCAGTTCATCACTAATGCGCGTTAGGTCTATCAATGGCGCATCGTTGCCGCTGCACACCAACTGCAGACGAGATGACAAGAACTCCGCATCAACATCACAAACGGAAAGGAGTAATTCGATTAGCTCATCATGTGTGATATCATTGTGCGATGGCTGTGCATTGGCAGTCACCACCACCTCGATACTTCGGCGAAGCATCTCGCGAGCCATCGGCAGCAGTCCGAGTACGACATCAGGGCCGGCGTTGTCTGCAAAAACAACCGCCTTTGAAACCGCTCCGCTACATACCAGTGATGCAGCATCGTCCACGCCGTCGTACCGCCACGGACGTGGTGGTACGGTCTTCAGTGTGTCAGCAAACTCCACCGGACCTGACGCGTAACGATCGGCCGTGGCATCTGCGCCCATGTCAAAGAGATTGCCTGCCAACATGCCGCGGAACAATTCTTCAAAGCGACGGATGTCATCGTCAATCTCATCAATGGCGTTCAGGCGTTGAGGCAGTGCTGCGATCGCTGCTTCATTTTCGCGTTGCTTGAGAAGACGATACTCATCACGGATGCCAAACGTATGGAGGACGCTGTTTCTCAGTTCATCAAGTGTGAGAATATCCAGCTTGCCATAGCGATCTGGCTCTTCTGCCAGTTCATGCAAGACGCGCAGCCAAGCGGTGCGTGCCTGGCTGCGTGAATGTTCATCGATACCTAATGTTGCTGCAGCGCGGAGTTGCGTTTCGGTGTGCGTCGCGTATGCGCGTAACCAATACTGCTGTGCTGAGTCATCAGCGAGCAAGTCTGTCGTACACGCACGGTATCGTTGAGGATGAGCCAGAAGCGGGAAAACAGCCATGACTCAACGCGATACTGCAATCAGCGATCGAGAACAACGACGATCTCAACGCGTCGGCTCTGGGCCTTGGTTCCTCGTGGCTTGTCAGGTCCGAAGCTCGCCAGATGGATGCGATTCGCCGACACACCACGGGAGATCAGATACTCACGCACCGCGTATGCCCGCTCAAAACCAAGGTGGTAATTGCTCTTATGACCGCTGCGACGGATAGGGTCAGAATCAGTGTGACCGACGACGCGAATTGTCCTGCCGGAATGCTCGGAATTGAGCACCGATGCGACCTGATTGAGCGACCGCTGTGCTGCGGCCTTGACAGTGGCCTGGCCGGAATCGAACAATACATCGCTCTCGACGGTCGCAGTGATCTCACCCGCTCCAACTGAACCGCTTACCCCAGCGATCCCTTCAAAGCCGGTTCGCTGCGGCTGCGCCTCAGCAGCCGCACGCTCGGCGCGCCGAGCTTCCTCCAGTTCCCGACGAAGCCGAACAGCTTCGGCCTCGTTCTGCCGAGCGACACGTTCGGCACTGTCAAGAGCGTTGCGACGCTCGGAAAGCTGTTGACGCAGGCCATCGTTCTCCTCCATCAACAATGCGTTTTCATCCTTCAAGCTGTTGTTACAGCCGGTCATGAGCAATGCTGCGGCAAGCAGCCCCAGACCAAGAACCCGTGAAATGCACATCAGTCCAACATCCTTTCTGGTTTGATGAATCACTCGACCTACGAATTATCGGGCAGTGTACCGATCCACGGTGAAAAATGTCGGCCAGTCGCCGCAAACTCGTACAAAGCCACTCAATGCAGCCCTGCTGAGGGTAACCAGGGGAGGTAGGTCGATTCAATCTGTTCAAAAAACGGGCGGAAAACGATCAAGATCACCGTTGCCATTGCCAAGTGCGGGCCGTAAGGCAACTCGCGGCGCGGCGATCTCAACAACGACGACACACCAGAAGCAGTGATGTGCCATATCAACCCTGTGAATGGTGCAATGAAAAAGATCCACACTGGGTCAGCCGCACCCAAAACTGCACCGATGGCCGCCAGAAGATGCACATCACCCAGCCCCATGGCCTCTCGCCCGAAGGCGAACGTCCCGAGAATCCGAATCGCCCAGATCAGTCCCCCACCGACCAGATACCCCAACATGCTCCCACCAAGCGCCTGAACGACGACCGGCGGCGACACAGGCGGCAGCGTAAAACCAAGCACCCAGCCAAGAATGATGCCAAGTATGCACGGCAGCAGAAACGTCAGTTCTACCCACATCTCACGGCGAGCGTGTGGATAGTCGCCCAAGACCTGGTCCTCTTCGAGATACTCTTCGTAATCAGCAAAGCTGTAGCTCAGCGTTCCGATGCGCAGCAGGATGACGCCGATGACCACCCCGAGCATCCCGCCCGCTGCAATAGCAAACCAAGCCCAGTCAGTTGCTGGAATGGGCCAAAGCGAGGGGTTGCCGCCATGAAGCGGCAAAAGTGCCTGGATGAAGTAGGCAATGAATGCCGTCGCCGTGATGAACACCGGGATCTGAATCGGGATCGTGAACGTCCGTGCGTCAATCACCGTCATTGCCAGCAGTCCAGCCAGCAGAAAGGCAACCGCGATGAACACTGGCCATGTTCGGAAAAATGCCACTCCGTGGTAGCTGTACCACCAGTCGCCGCCGATCGCACCGATCCATGTGGTATCAGGATGCACCATGTACAGGATGACGTACATGGCCATGAAGGCGATCGCCATCACAACTTCAACCACCATGTACTGAGGACTGATCGGTGCGCGACAAGAGCGACACTTCCCCCGCAATATGAACCAGCCGAGAATCGGTAGATTTTCAGAGAAAAACCGTAGTTTCGCACCGCACGTGGGACATCGACTCGGCGGCGTGGTCAAACTCATGCCGCGCGGCAAGCGGTAGATCACGACATTGATGAAGCTTCCAACACACGCACCAAACGCAAATACGAACAGCGCGATCGGAAGATGCTGATACACCCACCATGTTGGAAACATTTGCGCGAGCATCGGGAAGTTCGTTAACAATTCAGCTCATCAATGCAAGGTCAATTCAACCGGTGTTGCTGGAACGATCAATCGCTGTGCCACACGCCCGGCTCCTCTGCGCCATATAGTCACGACGCACGTTCATCCGGTTTGGCCTGCTGCAACTCCTGTTCGGCTGCATCAAGCACGGTTCTGCATCTTTTCACCAGAGCATCGCCGCGCTTGCGCTGAGCCAAGCTCTCCTCAAGGCCGATCTCACCGCGTTCAATGCGGTCGATGATCAACTCGAGTTCCTCCATCGCCTGCTCGAACGTCAACTCAGCAATCTGAGCATCCACATCATCTTGGGCTTTGCGCTTACGTGCCATGTTTGGTAAAGGTATCACACACCGTTGCTGTGTGCCCAATGGGCAACGTGCCTAACCGAAGAGGTCCAATTGCTCATCATCATCCGTGGCCTTGGATCGCTTTCGCTTGATGCGTTTACTGGAACCGCCGACGACCGAGCGAACCGTTCCATCCGCAACATTCGTCACCAGTGTGTCGCCGGAGGTCACATCCTTGATCGACCGCATCAGTGAACCATCAGCCAC
>PWVT01000227.1 GCA_003562195.1 Phycisphaeraceae bacterium
ACTGCAGCCTCCCGTAGGAGTCCGGGCAGTGTCTCAGTCCCGATGCGGCGGGTCATGCTTTCACACCCGCTACCCGTCTAAGGCTTGGTGAGCCGTTACCTCACCAACAACCTGATAGGACGTTCCCTGCTCCCATGGCGACCGAAGCCTTTGATGCCGAAGCACCACATCAGGTATTAAACCAAGTTTCCCTGGACTATCCCTGACCTTGGGGTACATAGAAACGTATTCCTCGCCCTTTCGCCACTTTATATACTCCCGAAGGAGCTTTAATCGTTCGACTTGCATGTTTTAGCCATGCCGCCAGCGTTCAATCTGAGCCAGGATCAAACTCTTCAATTGGTTTTTCGTAAACACACTCCAAAGAGCGTGAAATGTCGAAAGAACGAATCAGAGATTCGAAGCCCTGGCGACCAACCTGCAAAGCAGATTGGACGGTCTCATCGTGCCCAACATGCACGATGCCAATGGACGGCTAATTCCATTGGTGCTGGTTCTCGAACATCGCTGCCGTATCGATCGCCGAAGCGATCGAACACGACAAGCCATGTTGAATTGACTTATCTAGCATCACAAGGATGTTCGAAGGACAGCCGGGCTGTGAGACCGGCTGCCCCGAGTTTTTCCCGATCCACCGACACGTTGTGAACGCGCCAGTCTCTCGGGCACATCCTCGCGGCGTACCCAACTGTTCACTTTTCAAGGAGCCGACCGCAATTGGTCATGGACGACAGATAGCTGTCCACCCGTCCCAATTCAGCCATGTGGCTTCGCTGGGCCGGAACGATGATTCTAGCGAGGCCCGCATCGCTGTCAAGCCACTGCAATCTCTTTCCGTCAATTTGGGCGAAAATTTCGTTCAGATTTGCTGCCCCAACTTACGTCCAACCACTAAAACCTTCCCGTGAGATTGGCACTTTCGGTGTCATATCACTGCCTCGACGAGCTGACTCATCCGCTACCGCCACCACCGCAGCCACCACCCGACGCGCCTTGAGTTTTCGCAGTAAGCCAATCGCCCCTCGGAGCGATGCACAGGTTGTCCGCACATCATCCACAACGATTGCATCCACATCGTCCAGATTCCATCCTCCCCATCGCCTGCGTACTGACAACCCTCGTTTGCCCATTGCCAGCCGCTCTGTAGCTGAGAGCGTCATCATCGGCGGCCCGTTCCGTCTGGCTAGGCAAGCCGCCACCTCTATATCCAGCGCCCGTGCAGCACTTGCCGCAATCACCCCTGCATGGTCAATCCCACGGTACATCCGTCGCTGCCACGGCATGGGCATCGGCACCACCACCGCCCGGTTCAGATCGACCACATCCGCCTCGGCTACCGCCTCACCCAGTTGCTGCCCCAGCGCCTCAGCCATCTCGGCCCACCGGCCGTATTTCACCCGCAGTATCCAATCCCGCAGATGACTCGCGTATGGCCCCAGTCGCACAATTCCATCACCAAGATGCGGCTCCACACGGCATGCAGCACATCCACTCTCGCGCACCTCTCCCGGCCCTGCACTCAAGCCGCAACTGCCGCAGTACGCATCGCGCGAATCACGCTGCCACTCGGCATCAGCAAATGCTCGCTGCACTGGCGGGACATACCACCCGATCCAACGCTCGCCAATCCCATCAAGATAACCCGCTATGTGCTGCACAACACCCACAGCCACATTCTAATCAATGACTGAAAGGCCGCTTCTTTCACTGAAAAGTCGCGACCGGCCTCAGCATACGCCCACACAATAGACCTGACCTGACACCTGCCCTTGGCGCGCTTATGGTACTGCTCGTGAGTACCAACCACATCATTATCATCGGCGGTGGGATCGTCGGCGTGTCGACTGCGTTTTACCTTGCACAGGCAGGACAACACGTCACGCTCGTCGATCGAGAGCAATTCAATGTCAACGCGTCCACCGGCAACGCGGGGATCATCGCGCTCGGCCATCCGCCCATGCCTCGCCCGGGGCTCATCAGCCAGACGATGAAGCTGCTGTTCGACCCGCTCAATCCTTTGTATATCCCACCGCGCATCGACCCCGCGCTGTGGAAATGGATGTGGGATTTCCGCAAGGGATGTTCGCAGCAACAGTTCCGTCACTCGATGCACGTGCTAGCCGAACTCGGCTGGCTGGCCGGGGAATGTTTTGACCAGCTTGTTGATGAAGAACACCTTGACTGTGAATACCGGCGCACCGGATGGATCGAAGTCTTCCGCGACCCCGAACGCCTCAAACAAGGCCTCGAAGAGGCCGCCCTGCTGCGCGAGTATGGCTACAACGCTGACGAACTTACAGGCGAACAACTGCATCAGCGCGAACCCGCCTTCCTGCCTGGCGTTGCAGGCGCGGTGCACTACACCGACTCACGACTTGCCAACCCACAACGCACACTTCAGGAACTGGCTGACCGAGCCGAGAATCACGGTGCAGCGATGCTCACCGGCAGCGATGTCAGCGAGATTCTCCACACCAACCATCGCTTTACGGGCGTGCAACTGAAAAACGGTCGGCGGATCGCTGGCGATACGCTCGTGCTTGCGGGCGGAATCTGGACAACCCAGCTCGCCAAGCAACTCGGCATCGCTGTACCCATGCAGGCCGGCAAGGGATATCACATGAACATCACCGCCGAGCCGGCCGACCGACCAAGCACCGTCTGCGTCCTTGCGGAAACCTTCGTTGCGGTCAATCCGATGGCTGGCGGCCTGCGACTGGCCGGCACGGTGGAACTGTCGGGCATCAATCATCGCATGGTGCAAAAGCGGCTGGATATGCTGCGTTTCGGCGCGCGAACGTATTTGCGCAACATCGATCACGCCGAAACGACCTCAACGTGGTGCGGGCTGCGGCCATGCACCGCCGACGGCCTTCCTGTGATCGGTTGGGCTCCCAAATCCACCGGCGCGGATAACGTGTTCATTGCGACCGGTCACGCCATGATGGGCTTCGCGCTGGGGCCGATCACCGGCAAGCTCGCTGCAGAATCCATCACCACCGGCCAGCCGTCGTACGACCTCGCCCCCTTTTCCGCCGACCCCACACGACGCGCCCACGCGCGCACTCGCACAACCTCCCCACTGGGCCACTCGCGGCTTGCGCCTGAACACCCAAGTGCCGGCGTCTGTACCTGACCCAACTGCAGGGCGAAACCAGCGTGTAGCCAATCTTAACACAATCAGATCCTTCGCTGCCGCGTCTTGCAAGAACCAGGACGTACATTGCATGACGTGTGCGTGTACGATGAAGAGCTGCTGGTGGTGCCTGATTGTTCTTGAGGAAGGAAAGGAGCGGGATTCATGTGGCCAATGCTGATTCGAGCCATCACTGCTGCACTGCGTAAGGGTTCTTCGGTGCGCGTGGGGTCAGCCGGGAGGTTTCAGGTGCGGGGTCTGATCGGCAATCGACCTCTTTCGAGTTTGACGCAGCAGGAGATACGTAATGCGCTTGCGAAGTCTGGGTTGCGCGAAGCACATAACAGCCATTTCATGCGTCGTCTGATCACGCGTGGGCCAAACTATGGGATACGAACGTTGAATGATCTGACACGGGCCATCAATTCCGGCACTGCGCGAGCGGGTGCCCAGCGCGGCACGATTGAAATTGTCATTCCCAACGGACGTGCAGCCGTGGTGGTCAATTCGAGGGGTGAGTTGATTACGCTACTTCCGCTCTGATGAATCTGGGCTTGCTGGGGTGCATCAGGCGTTGATGGTGCATTGAGGACTTCTGTCAAATTGTGCGATCAACTGCGCACATGTGCGCGCTGCAATGCTGAGCTTTTTAGATTTTTTCACACTGCGCTAGCAGCATGGATGTGAAATGCCTGTCGCGTTGCGCGCGCAGGCGTTGCCGTTCGCCCCTTTATAGAGACCAATACTTTCCCCGGTGCCATCGACTCGATGATCCATTCGCACAACACAATTCATCGCCAACCATACCGATGAGCACGCGCACTTCGGCACGCTGCGGCCACCGTCGTACTGGCGGCGCGAGATCGACCGGACCAACGACCGCATCGAACGCATCATCGGGCAGCGGCCGATGCTCTTCCGCCCGCCGATGGGGCTGACCACGCCGCTGGTGCATTGGGCGGCTACATCGCGAACGCAGCACATGGTCACGTGGTCACGCCGCGCGCTCGACGGCGTGCGCACCACTCGCGAGCGCATCATCACACGCCTCGCCGGCACCGTCGCTGCCGGCGACATCGTGACACTGCACGACGGCATCGACCGCTCGCCCAAGCGCAACCTCGATGCAACAGTACAAGCGATCGAGCCACTTGTCCGCGCCTGGCGCGATCGCGGCCTGCAATTGCAGCGACTCGATCAACTGATCGGCATCCCCCCTATGCGCCGCCCGCCTCGCATTGAAACGGCAGACGTTGTGCGTTTTGCTCGGCACTTTGAGCGCAACGGCCAGCAGTTGACTAGCGTGGGCCGGGATCAATGCGCATCATTTTTGATTCGTATGATTTTTCCGATTTTTTCCACCATCTCGTTGGAGAATGATGTATGGTGCGTGCAGCGGGTGGTCGCCGGAGGACAAGGCATGTGGCAGGGCATACAGAATCACGGATTGAACTCAAGCACGCGCTCACGCGCTTACGCGCTTCTGCCGCGATGCCTCTGCCCCATGCAGACCGGGGGCAAGCATGAGCATTTCGGGGCGTGTTGGACGTGACGAACAGCGCGAATGCCGCAGTCGCGGCCCGCCCCGGCTTTCCTTCCCACCAAGACCGCCGCCGGCCTCGCAAGCCCGCCTTGCAGAAAGTGGAGTTCTACGGATTCCACCGCGTTTCCGGCGGGCTCTCGGCGGCAAATCATTCTGTTTCTGTTTTTCGCAAGAAAAAAACGCACGCCGGCCCGAAGGCCGACGGCGCGTAGTAGCACTTTCACGATAGGAGCAATCAACGTGAAAACCAATTCACTTTCATTTTCAAGCGCCTGGGGCCTCGCGGTCGCGTCCATCGCGCCGTGGATCATCGGCACCCAGTTTCTCACCACTCCCGCAGCGGCGGCCTCGACCGAATGGGAAGATCCCTGCATCGAGGAGCCGCAATCCGAGGAGTGCCAATACTTCACCGAGTTTCTCGACCTGCAAGAACAGCTCTGGCTGACGGCCTGGCTTCAACCGTACGTTCACGAAGCTTCTTTGATGACGCTTGAGCCGACTGCTGATCCCGAGGTCTTCGAT
>PWVT01000226.1 GCA_003562195.1 Phycisphaeraceae bacterium
CACCGGTCGCGTCGGGGTCTCCGTCAGCCACTTCAGCGAGCAGCAATCACCTAGCGAAACGCTTCGTGAAATGCAGCAACGGCAGGAGGGCGCCGAGAGGCGACGTGAGACCAGCGAACGAATGCGCGAACGCGCTCGTCGTATGAGCGATCCTGATTCGCAGCAAACCGCGGAGCATATGAGCGATGGCGACGACAGTACCGAAGCTGGAGCCGGCGGAGCAGAAGCGGGGTCAGCTTCAACACCGTTGGTTCAAGATGACACACGGACCGACGCATATGAGCGCGAGGTCGAGGATCTCGATGTTCGCCGTGATTCTGAGGATCCCGGTGAATTGATTGCTGAGTGGATGGGTGATGATGTTGTCCGCGAGGGTGATCCGACTGCACGGAGGGCTGAGTCACAGCGACGCATCCGTGAGGCCCAAGAGATTGCCGAGCGCGCTGTCAATGATGCTGCCGTTCCTAATCGCTATCACGAGCGCATTCGTCGGTATTTCGGCCGGCTTAATGAGACAGTCGAACGTGCCACCGATTCGAGCCGAGATAACAGCGCCCCGTGAACCTGCGTTTTGAACAGCCCGAATTGCTCCTGCTCGGCCTGCTTGCACTGCCACTGCTCTACTTCGGCTGGCGCACCCTGCGGGATATGGATACTGTGCGCAAGTGGACAGCACTCACGTTGCGCGGCGTGTTGCTCGCGCTGCTACTTCTGATGCTTGCCGGACCAAGCCGAGTGCAGGAACACAATCAGATTACCGTCATCGGCCTCGTGGATATCAGTGGCTCAGTCCAGCGCTTTGGTGATCTCCCTGCAGTGGACGAAACCGGCCGGCGATCCAATATCGAATATCTTCGCAAGTGGTTCCGTGAAGCGACCGGGATGAAGGCCCATGATGATCGCTTCGGATTGGTGGCCTTCGATGGTCAAGCCGTCGCGATCGCCACACCCAACATCGGCGAGTACTTCGATGACAACATCGATATGCCGATGGTCGAGGGAACCAACATCGCAGACGCGATTCGTCTGGGGATGGCGATGTTTCCTGGTGACACCGGTCGTCGACTTGTGCTTGCATCAAGCGGGAACGAAACCATCGGTGATGCACTGGAAGCGGCGCGGCAGGCCGCCGGCGGGGATGCGGTTGGTGCCACTGGGGGAACGGGAGTGCCGATCGACGTGCTGCCCGTGACCTACAACGTCCCTGGCGATGTGCAGATTGTCCGTGTGGAAACACCTCCGACTGCCCAACCGGGGCAGACCGTAACCGTCCGCATCATCATGGAGTCAATCCATCCCACCACCGGCTCGCTGACGCTCCGCCGTGAAGGAGGCCCGCTGGATCTTGATCCGCAGCGCGAAGGGTACTCGCGTCGGATTGAAGTTCCTTCGGGCCAGTCCGTGCATATGGCCCAGGTGCCGTTGGGAGAAACGCCAATCAACCGCTTCGAGGCAATCTTCGAGCCGGATGATCCCGCGGCGGACGCACTGCCGGAGAACAACCGAGCCGAAGCATTCACAGCCACGCCGAGTCGCGGCAGCGTGTTGATCGTCACGACGGCACCATCAAATCAAACCCACGGCTTGGCGCAAATGCTGGAGCGTGCGGATATACCAGTGCATGTTCAGTCGCCGCAGATCTTTCCCGATGACTTGCTCTCGCTTCAGAATTACGAACTGATTGTGTTGGACGACATCCCGGCTTACGAACTCTCGATGCAGCAGCAGGAACTGTTGACACGCTATGTAGACCAACTCGGCGGTGGCTTGATCAAGAGTGGCGGGGAGCGAAGTTTCGGTGCAGGTGGCTGGAACCGTATGCCACTGGCATCGGTGCTTCCGATTGAACTTGATCCGCCGCGTGAATTGCGCGCGCCGCCTTCAGGGTTGGTGCTGGTGCTTGACCGCTCTGGTTCAATGAATCGCCCGGTTGGCGGGGCTCGCGCGACGCAACAGGAAGTGGCCAATGAGGGCGCAGCTCTGGCGATTGAATCGCTCCAATCGGATACCTACATCGGTGTCGTGGCATTTGATCACACGGCAGAGCAATTCATTCCTTTACAGCGCAATGAGAATCCCGCCGAACTGGCTGACCGTGTCCGCAGCATTCGCGCGATGGGCGGCACGCGCATTCAACCGGCATTAGAACTTGGCTACAGCATGCTTACGGAGGTAGACCTGCAGAACCGGCACATGGTGCTGTTGACGGATGGAATCTCGCATGATCCGGACATGGAGTCATTTATTGCCGAAATGTCCCAGCGCAATGTTGTTATCACCACGATTGGTGTCGGTGATGACATCGATGTGCAGCAATTGCAATTGATCGCTGACGGCACGGGAGGGACGTTTTATCACGTCCGAAACCCGCGTGTGCTGCCACGTGTGCTGGTCGATTCGGTCCAGGAGTTCAACAAACCCTTGCTCAAGGAAGGGCAGTTTCAACCGGTGGTGCGCACGACCGGTTCGACACTGACGCTCGGCATGGATCAAGCTCCGCCTTTGGGCGGCATCGTCATCACGGCGCCGCGACCGGATCCGCTGGTGGCACTTGAAATGGTTCATCCTGACGGAGAACCGCTATTGGCGCATTGGCAGGTTGGGCTTGGTCGTGTCGCAGCGTTCACCTCGGATGTCGACGGCCGCTGGTCGCGGGCTTGGAGCGATTGGGGTGGCGCGCAGGCATTCTGGACGCAACTCGTGCGAACCATCTCCCGCCCGGCCGTCAGCCGCGAAACCGAACTGGCCACGACCATTCGAGATGGGCAACTGCACATCAGTCTGGAAGCAGTAGGTGAGGAGGATGGCTTTCTCGATTACCTGAATGTAGAAGGGACGGTGTACGGCCCGGACGGCCAAGCCATGCCAGTTCGATTGCGGCAGACTGCGCCGGGTCGGTACGAGGGCAACGTTCCCGCTTCTGCAGCTGGCAGTTATATCGTCGCGTTGAACCCTCGACATGGTACGCGGCAACTTGCGCCAGTCATTGGCGGAGCCAGTCGCGCGACCAGCGAGGAATATCGCCAGTACGAGCCCAACATGGCCCTGCTGCGCGACATAGCTGAGATGACCGGTGGTCGTTGGCTGGATATCGAACAGCCACAGGCAACCAATCTGTTTGATCGCTCTGGCATGCCGCGCAGTGCCTCGTACTTACCGATGTGGCGTACGCTGCTTTGGTGGACGATTCTCATCATGCTGCTTGACGTCGCGTGTCGCCGCATCGCGTGGAACTACGAAATGGTCCGCAACGGAGTTCTGGCTGCCATCGCACGCGTGACCCCGGCACGGATACGTGGCCAAAAGACTGTTGAAGCATTGGCGACCTTGCAGTCTGCCAGCCGTCGCGTGCAGCAGCAGAACACGCGTGCATCGCGCGGTGTGAAGAAGCTCGCCGGAACCGGTGTCGTCGCGCCAGTACCACCGCGCAAGGTGAAGCAGCGGAACGAAGATGCTGGTAGTGACGAGTCCAATAGCAAGCGGCCTGACAAGGCCAAGATTGGTGCAGCGATCAATTCACTGTTGGGTCGAGATGAAAAAAACAATGAAGCCGATGACGCAGTGGCCAAGACACCCAAGTCCAGCATCAAGGCCGACAAGGACGACACCACACAGCCGCCCAAGGACAATGGCTCTACACGAAGCAATCTTCTCGCTGCAAAGCGGCGAGCCCGTCAGCAACTCGATGATCGAGACCAATAGACGTTACGTGCTCCCATCGGACGCAACCAGCATGGACACCATAACAATGTCGTAGAGTGCGTGGACGGCTACGACGATGCCGAACCCGCGGAAAACGAACAGTACGCCAAAGTACAGCCCCGCCAGGAAGTAAAACGCCAGTTTTGCAGGTGAAAACGCTCCAGTTGCGTCGTGAAGCGGGTGATACCACGTGAACGCTGCCGCTGAGATGGTCACCGCAATGGCTGCGCCCATGCCGTATGAGAGCTTGCCAAGATCGACCAGAAGCGTGTGCAGCGCCGCAATCAACACCATGCGAAAGAGCAACTCTTCGTACAACCCCGCCCCGATACTGATTGTCAGTCCTGACCACAGATCAAGCTCCGCAATCTGCTGTTCAGGAGTGGCGTCAGCGCCAAGTGAGGTGAGACTGATTGCGCTGCGCGTAATCAGCAGTCCAATAGCAATGAGCGGCAGCGTCAGCACAATTGATTCACCTGCCATGGCCAGAAGCGTCTTGCCTTGCACCTTCCACGGATCGCGCAGGAGCAAATGCCAGACCAGTAGCACGACGATGATCACCACACCGCCGAGATACAGCCCGCTCAAGGCCTCGATACCTAAAGCATTGAAGAACTGAAGCAGCGTGACATGAGCCACATTGCTGAGCACTTTCCCGTCTTCCGATTGTAAAACGAGGACAAGCCCCAGTTCGTAAATCAGAATCAGCGGCAGCAGGAACGCAAGGATGTGCAATGGCCGCTTCGATTGCTCCCAATACGACAGGCCAGCCGTCGAGGATCGACGGCTGGAGCGTGTCGTACGTTTCTTTGACATAAGAGACCCCGCCCCCCAGCGGCCATATGTGCCAACTCAACTCGGCGCGGTTGATGCTGGCGGTGGCATCAGCCCTTGCGCTTCAGCTCGTTGAGAAACCGGGCCATGCGGCTCTTGCGTCGAGCAGCGGTATTGCGATGCAACGTGCTGGTACAGGCGATTTTGTCGAGCAGGCCGCATGCCTTGCGATATTCGGTCTCCGCAACGGAGGCATCGCCATCGTGGACGGCCTTGAGGAAGGTCTTGGTCTGTTCCTTGATGCGTCGCTTGCGCCAGAGGTTGAGCGAGTTACGCTTCGCGTTCTGACGGACACGCTTCTTGGCGGACAATGAGTTTGGCACTGGTGGGTCTTCCTGTACTTGACGAGAACCTGAAACTGAATCGAGCATTATCGCGATCTGGGCGGGAAAATCAACTCCTTCCCGCCACGACGCGCACAAGCCATGAAATGACGGTACAATTCCGCGTTCCAGCGGGTGTAGCTCAATTGGATAGAGCACCGGTCTACGAAACCGGCGGTTGGAGGTTCGAGTCCTCCCACTCGCGTTTTCCAGCGAGCACCACCAATTCCCATCTGCCAGAGCCGGTGCTCAACGGCCTGCATACGCACGTTTGTGCCTAGTCTAGATGCACCGCTGCGACTTTTTTGATCCCGGGCGTTTGCCGCAGCGCACTGAGTAGCTGCTCACTCGGAGCCGCATCAACTTTGATGACCATCATCGCCACCTGGCCGGTTGTGCCGGTTGGCTTACGCCCGATGACCATCTCTGCAATGTTCACATCCGCCTCGCCGAATACCTGGACCACAAGGCCGATGCGGCCGGGCTCGTCAGCGTTTGTCAGCAGGACCATATGGCCTTCGGGGACCATATCCATCGTGTAACCGATCACATGTGTGATGCGCGGCCGATTGCGAGTGTCAACGATCCCCTCGATGCGGCGTGTAATGCCATCACGGTTGGTTAGGTCAATGATGAAGCGATCCTCACCCGTATCCGATGCAATGGTCGTTCGAGCTTCAATGTTGCGCTGATCAGCAAGAATCGCAGCGTTGACGACGTTCACCGGCTGGTCCAGATGCGTTCGCAGAAGGTCGGCCAAAGCGTAGCGAGCGATGGTGTCTGCTCGGCTGGCCAGCGATTCGCCACGCAGTGTGAACTGCACCGCTGCGACCTGTTCATCGCCGCCGGCTGCCCCGAGCAGGGCGACCATACGCGAGCCAAGTGTCACGAATGCTCGCTGCCGGTCGGTCAGGTCCAGACTTAATGAACCGATGTTCATCGCGCCTTCCACTGGCTGGCCTTGCAGATAATTCAACAGTGCTTTGCAGGCATCTACAGCCACCGCTTCCTGTGCCTCGGTGGTTGATGCGCCGAGGTGTGGTGTCGTAACGATTCTGGGGTGATTCCGCAGGGGGCTGTCTTCCGAGGGCGGTTCAGTTTCGTACACGTCGATTGCAGCGCCGCTGCACTGGCCGGATTCCAGTGCATCGAGGAGTGCAGCTTCATCAATGATCCCGCCGCGTGATGCGTTGACCACGAGCAGTCCCTTTTGTGCCTTGGCAAACTGCTCACGGCCCATCATGCCCGCTGTGGTTTCGGTCTTGGGTACGTGGAAGCTGATGGAATCAACAAGCGGGAGGAGTTCATCAAAGCTGCGAACCATCTTCACCGCACCATCGAGGGCCGTATCCGCGTTGTAGTACGGATCAAAGGCGATGACCTTCATGCCGAAGGCGATCGCGCGGTGCGCGAGCGTCTGGCCGATGCGGCCGAATCCGACGATACCGAGCGTCCGGCTGTGAAGTTGCGAGCCCGTGTACTTGCTGCGATCCCACCCGCCTTTGGCCATGGCCATATGGGCTTGGGGAACGTTTCGGGCTAGGGAAATGAGCAAGGCAAAGGCATGTTCGGCGGTCGAGATGGTGCTGGCTGAGGCGGAGTTCATGACCGCTACGCCATAGCGGGTCGCCGCTTCCAGGTCGATATTGTCGATTCCGACGCCAGCGCGGGCGATGCCCTTGAGCAAGCTGCCGTTGGTCATGCAGGTATCGAGCACATTGGCAGTGATCTGCACAGCCGATCGGACCACGACGCCGTCGTGCTCACGCAGGGCCGCCGCAAGATCTTCGCCCGCAAGGCCGGTTTGCACAGTGACAGAGACATCTTCCTGAGTTTCCAAGAAGGCGCTGCCTTCTGGAGCGAGTTTATCCGCAATGAGAATCTTCATGCGTGGTGATATGAGCTGGTGACTGGCGAATCAAGTGATTTGGACCTTTGAGGGGAACTTGATATACTCATCTGATTCGATTGACGACCAGTAACCCCTAGGACAGTAGTAGAATAATGACGATTGCGGCAGAGAAAAAGACCCAACTGATTGGCGAGTACCGTCGTCACGAGACGGATGCCGGTTCACCAGAGGTTCAAATCGCGGTGCTGACCACGCGCATTGCTGAACTGACCGAGCACCTTCGCACCCATCGCAAGGATTATTCCTCCCGGCGTGGCCTGGTCATGATGGTGGGCAAACGAAACCGACTCTTGCGTTACCTTGCGCGGACCGATCGCGGGGCTTACCAAGCCCTCATCAAGCGGCTCGGCCTTCGCAAGTAATACATTTTCGCAGTCGCCCGGCCACGGCGGCAGTGGGCAAGCGACAGGAGGGTAGGTGTCAGGTGACCAGCATTCGGTTCGATGGTCACGCGTGACTCCCCAAAAAAGTGCTGATATTGAACGCATTGGCGCCACCCAACACTTGACCTCCTGTCTCTTGCCTTCTGCCTCTTGGGTCTGGGGCTGCTTCTCATAGGCGCCGCGCATCGGGCGAGGCGCTTGACGACAGCTTTGTAGAGGTAAAGACCAATGACGTATGTAAGTGTTGAACGAGAAATTGGCGGTCGCGTGCTCAAGTTTGAGACCGGCAAGATCGCCAAGCTCGCCAGCGGCGCGGTGATGGCGAGCTACGGTGACTCCACCGTTTTGTGCACCGCGATGCGGGCCGACCCCAGGCCGGGGCTGGACTTCTTCCCGCTGCAGTGCGATTACCGCGAAAAACTCGGGGCGGGCGGCAAGTTCCCGGGCGGCTTCCGCAAGCGCGAAGGCGCACCCAACGAAAAAGAAGTCCTCACCATGCGCATGATGGATCGTCCGATCCGTCCGCTGTTTCCCGATGGCTTCATCGACGAAATCCAGCTCCAGGCCTGGGTGATGAGCCATGACGGCCAGAACGACACCGATGTGCTTGCATGCACCGGTGCCTCCGCAGCGCTGATGATTACCGATGCACCCTTTGAAGGCCCGGTCGCCACGGTTCGCATCGGTCGCATCATCACTGACGATGGCGAGCAGTTCGTGCTCAATCCCACGCATGCACAGCTTGAGTTTTCAGACCTGGACATGGTCCTCTCCGGCCCCCCCGACGGCATCAACATGATCGAAGTCGGCGCTGCGGAAGTGCCCGATGCTGATGTGCTCGAAGCGATCAAGTTCGGCTACGAAAACGGCATCAAGCCGATCCTTGAGCTTCAGCAGGAGTTCATGGAGAAAGCCGGCAAGACCGAGAAGCGCATGGGCGAGTTGTCCCTGCCCTCGGACGAAATCATCCAGCAGGTCAAAGACCTTGTCGAAAAGGAAATGGTCGAGGCCCGCAAGATCAAGAAGAAGCACGAACGCGGCGACGCAGTCGATGCACTTCGCAAGAAGATGCTTGATGAGCACTTCGCTATCCCCGAAGGCGTGCCGTACTCCGAGCATGTCAAGGCGGAGAAGCGTCGTAATGACGCCAAAGAAGCGTTCCGCATGATCGAAAAGAAGGTCACCAAGCGACTGATCGTCGAGGAAGGCATCCGCGCGGACGGCCGCGACTTCACAACCATTCGACCGCTGGATATGGAAATCGGCGTCCTTGCCCGGACGCACGGCTCAGCACTGTTCCAGCGCGGCGAGACCCAGTCGATCGTCACCTGCACCCTCGGCACCGCCCGTGCGGAGCAGATCGTTGATGGCCTGATGCCTGAATACGCCAAGAAGTTCTACCTTCATTACAACTTCCCGCCGTTCTGCGTTGGCGAGGCCGGCCGCATCATGGGCCCCGGTCGCCGCGAGATCGGCCACGGTGCGCTGGCGGAGCGGTCACTGCTCGGCATCCTGCCGGATCTTGATGAGTTCCCCTACACCGTGCGACTGGTGAGCGACATCACCGAGTCCAACGGTTCTTCATCAATGGCCAGCGTCTGCGGCGGTTGCCTGGCGTTGATGGATGCAGGTGTGCCGATCAAGGCGACATGTGCAGGTATCTCCGTCGGCCGCTTCACGCAGGATGACGGAACCGTTATTCATGTGACCGACATCATCGGCGAAGAAGACTTCTTCGGCGAGATGGACTTCAAAGTCTCCGGCACGCGTGACGGCATCACCGGCATCCAACTCGATCTCAAAGCACGCGGCCTGTGGTTTGATGAAATCGAAAAGATCTTCGTGCAGGCCAACACCGGCCGCATCGAACTCATCGAAGCGATGGAAGCGGTCATCCCCGCTCCGCGTGCAGAACTTTCCCTGCTTGCTCCGCGCATCATGACGGTGATCATCGATCCCGAGAAGATCGGCAAGATCATCGGCCCCGGCGGCAAGACCATTCGCTCTATCCAGGAACGAACCGGCGCCACCATCGATGTCGAAAACGACGGCACCGTGTACATCGCCTCGACCGATGGCGAAGCTGGCGAACGCGCCAAGGCCGAAATCGAAGCGCTTGGCGCAGAGATCAAGGTCGGCTCGGTGTACGAAGGCAAGGTGGTCTCCACCAAGGACTTCGGCGCATTCATCGAAATCGCTCCCGGAACCGACGGCATGTGCCACATCTCCGAGCTTGCTGAAGGGTTCGTCAAGTCCGTCGATCAGGTGGTCAAGGTCGGCGACACCATCAAGGTCAAGGTTATCAATGTCGATGACAACGGCCGCATCAAGCTCTCCCGCAAAGCCCTGCTGACCGAAGGCAAAGCCAAAGGCGAAGGCGGGGGAAAAGGTGAGCGTGACAAAGTTGGCGCTGGCTCGTAACCACCACCGCGAAATGGAATAACCCAACGTCGAAAGCAAACCGGCCGCACGAGTGATCACTCGTGCGGCTTTTTCATTGTTCGTGTTGTCAACGTGTACTCATTCGCAGCATTTGCGGCGGTGCAGGTGAATGAGCTACCCAAATAGAATCACCTTCGACGATCGCTCGACGTTGACGATGCGTACATTACATTGTCAGACGCAGTGTGTGTCATAGTCCGTTGAGCAGGTCCGGGCTGTCCCTGCTCGCTACCATACGATCATGCGACGTCCCATTTTTTTGATCGTTCCGTTGGCCTTCGTTGTCATTGTGATGGCGGTGGTGTTTGTCCGTTACTTTCCGACACTTGTTCCCGTCACCCGTGCGCCCGGGCCGGCTGTCTTGGAGCCACAGATCGACGCTGAGGCAGTCGAATCGAATAACCGAGGCGTCGGATTGATGGGCCGATACGAATACGACAACGCTCGTGATGTTTTTGCTGAACTGGTCGAACAGTATCCTGACTGGCTGCAGGCCCGTGTGAATCTGGCCATCGCTACGCTCAATCGCCAGCGTGATGGAGATGAACGCAAGGCGTTGTCAATGCTTGATGAAGTGCTTGAAATTGACCCCGAGCACCTACAGGCCCAGTACGTCAGCGGATTACTGAGGTTGTACCTGGATGAACCGGACCGAGCCATGGAGCACTTCCGCTTCGTGGCTGAGCGGGATGAACATGACCCATACGCAGCGTACTACGTGGCGCAATCACATGCCCAGCGCGGCGAACATGAACGTGCACTTGAGTGGTATGAACGTGCGCTGGAGCTTGATCCGTACCTTCGCAGTGGGTACTACGGCACGTTTCAAGCCATGCAGCGATTGGGGCGCCAGCAAGAAGCAATGGAGTATCTGGAGGCGTTCCAGCGACTGGCAGAGAACCCACGTGCCCGGCTGGTTGATTTCGTCTACACGCGCATGGGCCCCAAAGGCGAAGCCGTGGCGGTTGGAATTGAACATGCCGAGCTGGCTGCGATTCCCGAGGGAAGCGTGTTTGAGCCGCCCCGCACGCTTCATCCGATCAACGAAATGGAGGTGCATTTCAACTGGGGACTGCGCGATGACGTAACGCCTGCAATTCATGTTGTGGATATTGACGGCGACGGCGTGCTTGACATATTCATCTCCAACGTGCTTTACGTACCAGGATCAGACACGCATCACGCAGTGCTCTTCGGCATAGGCGATGGAAGCTTCCGTCTCGATTTGGAACATCCACTGTCACGGATTGACAATGTGCGTGCCGTGGCTTGGGGTGATGTGGACAACTCCGGCCGCGTTGATGCATACATGCTGCGATCCGGGGCCAATCAGCTTTGGATGCAGGATGAAGAAGGGCAGTGGCGGGATGTGACACAAGAGGCGGAACTGCACAGTGGCTTTGATGGCGACACGGTGCATGGGTTGATGTTCGATGCGGATCACGATGGTGATCTGGATATCTTCATCATCAACCGCGATGCGCCCAATGAACTGCACAACAATAATTTTGATGGCACATTCCGGCCATTGGCATCAGACCACGGCCTGACCGGCGGAGGGCGTGACGGGTTGCAGATCATTGCGGCTGATCTGGAAGGGGACCGTGACCTTGACCTGATCGTACTCAACAGTGAAACGCCGCATGAAGTATACTTCAACGATCGGCTGTGGCAGTACACCCCAGCGCAAGGGTTTGATGTGTTCATCGACACTCCGATGGCCGCTGTGGTCGCGGGAGATGTCGATGCAGACGGCCGTACGGAGCTGTACGCTTTGCACGAAGAAGATGGTTCGGTCTTGCGATGGTCGCCCGATGACACCGGCCAGTGGACCAGCCGCGAGATCGTGCGGCGGTCGGAGCTGCAAGATGCTCAGGGGGGCCGCATTGCCCTGGTGGATGTAACCGGCGACGGTGTGGCTGAACTTTTGGTATCAGCCGGCGAAACGCTACTGGTCGTGGGATTGCAGCAGCGCGAAGGTGAAATTTTAGAAACCATCGCGATTCCGGTCGCCAACGTCTGGGCGCATGTGAATCTTGATGGACATGGGCCATGGTTGGTGACGCTTGATGAGCATGCCCAGCCGATTGTGCATGAGCCGGGCGAAGGACGATTGAATTTTGCGATGGTTTCGTTTACTGGCAAGGAAGATGCTGGACAGTCGATGCGGTCCAATGCGTCTGGTATCGGGACGTATTACGCAGCGCGCATTGGTTCGCGTTGGGTCGCAGGCAGCACGCTGTCGGATCACTCCGGACCAGGCCAGAGTTTGCAGCCGGTGGCAATCGGTCTGGGAGGAGCAAGTCGGATCGACTTTCTCCACATCGACTGGCCTGATGGTGTGTTCCAAAGCGAACTGAACCTTGCTGAGGGTGAGCAGCATGTCATTCCTGAAACACAGCGGCAGCTCTCCAGTTGCCCGGTACTGTGGGCGTGGAACGGTGAGAGGTATGAGTTTGTCAGCGATGTGCTGGGTGTGGGTGGCATCGGGTTCCTGGCTGGTGGGCCGGGCGAATACGCGCCATCGCGTCCGTGGGAACGTTTTATGTTCCCGTTGAATTTTCTCCAGCCGAAGGATGGCCGGTATCACATCAAACTTGGTGAGCCGATGGAAGAGGCGTGTTATCTCGATTCAGCCAGTTTGGTGGTGTATGACTTGCCTCCCGGTTGGTCGCTGACGCTGGATGAACGCATGCACATCGGCGGCCCTGCACCGACCGGTGAAACGCGTCTGTATCGCGAATCCATGCTGCCGCAGCGTGTTGTGAATGATCGTGGTGACGATGTCACGGATATCGTGCGTGAAGCCAATCTCAAAGCTGCGCCGGTGGGCGCACCGGATCGACGGTTCATCGGCCGGCTGAAACGCGATCATGTCCTGACGCTGACATTTCCCAGACCGATTGACTCGCATCACGGAATGCCGTTGCTCATTGCTGATGGATGGATCGAGTACCCGTATTCACAAACCGTATTCGCCGCCTGGCAGGCCGGTGCGGAGTATCGTGCGCCAACGGTCGAAGCTCGCGGCGAAGATGGGCAGTGGCAGGTCATTCTGGAGCAGTTTGGTTACCCGGCGGGCATGCCGCGGCAGATGTCTGTCCCGCTGGACGACTTGCCTGACGGAACGACGCAGCTGCGCATTTCGACGAATCAAGAGATTTTCTGGGATCGGCTGATGATCGCCTGGGCGGAAGATGCTCCGGAAGAGATGGAGCGGCAGACCCTTGAGCTTGCGGCAGCGCGCCTCTGGCGGTCCGGCTTTGCCAAACGGGCCGATCTGCCCCAGCGGCTGCCGTACTACGACTATTCCAATCGAGTGCCACTGTGGGACACACGCCATCAGGCGGGCTGGTACACACGCTTCGGGCCGGTGGAGAAGATCATCAACCAAGCCAATCAGGCCCTGGCGATCTTCGGGCCTGGCGAGGAAATCCACATGGAGTTCGAGGTACTAGATATGCCGGCTGGTGATGGGTGGACTCGTGTACATGTCCTGGAGACCACCGGCTGGTGTAAGGACATGGACCTTTTCACACGTGATGGTGAGACACTGGAGCCGCTGCCTGGTGAACCGAACGAGGTTCGAAGCGAGCTGCATAATCGGTTCAACACGCGTTACCAATCCGGCCGATAGTCTTCCCATCGCAGTATGCCGACAAGCAATAGCAAGTCAGTTGAGCGAGCATCACCTGCATATCTGATACATATGCATTTATCTTGTGTGCATGATTGTAGGATATACGAAATTTTCCCTTGCATCCCGCGTCGTTGGAACTCATACTGCGGATATTGATTGACCTATCTGAACCGATCGATTTACCATGAGTCCATCCGCGTCATCGTCATCGAAGTCATCCGCGCCGCCAAAGCGACGCAAGTACGTGCCGGTGGTCGGGCCCAAGCTGAAGAAGCTCCTTGCTGTTGTTTTTGCCCTGTTTGCGCTGCTGGTCGTCAACTCGGTGTATCTGTTGTCGATCACGGTGCTCGGTGAGCAGTATCAGGGCTACTTTTACCTGCTAATGTTCCTGCTGCACCTTGTGCTGGGGTTCATGATTGTGGTGCCGGTGATCGTGTTCGGCATCATCCACATGAGAAACGCCAGGAACCGGCCGAACAAACGCGCCATCCGTGCGGGCTATGCGCTGTTCACGGTGGCGATCATCCTCCTTGCGAGCGGGATTGTGCTGACGCGCATCGATGGCGTGCTGGTGGTGCGCGAAGGGGTGTTCCGTTCGATCGCGTACTGGCTGCATGTCATTACGCCGGTGCTTGCGGTGTGGCTCTTCATTCTGCATCGACTTGCCGGTCGACGCATCAAGTGGAAAGTCGGCCTGACATGGGCTGGAGTTACGGCGGGTTTTGCCGGCTTCATGATGATTCTCCATGCCCAGGATCCTCGCGCATGGAATGTCGAGGGCAACCCGGAAGGTTCGCAGTACTTCTTCCCCTCGCTGGCGCGCACTGCGACGGGGGATTTCATTCCCGAGCATGTGCTGCACAACGATCAGTACTGCCTGGAGTGTCATGCTGATGTGCATGCAAGCTGGTCGCAGAGCGTGCATCGCTTCAGTTCATTCAACAACCCGCCGTACCTGTTTTCTGTGAAGGAGACGCGCGAGTTCTCCATGATGCGTGATGGCGATGTCAATGCTTCTCGCTGGTGTGCCGGATGTCACGACCCGGTGCCGTTCTTCGCAGGGAAGTTCAGCGATCCTGATTTTGACATGATCCATGACCCCTCTGCTCACGCAGGCATCACCTGCACCGTGTGCCATTCGATCACGCACATCAACACCACCCGAGGCAACGCTGATTACACCATCGACGAGCCGATCCACTACCCGTTCGCCTTCAGCGACAACCCCGTGCTTTCGTGGGTCAATCGCCAACTCGTCAAGGCCAAGCCAGCATTCCACAAGAGCACGTTTCTCAAGCCGCTGCATTCAACCACCGAATTCTGCAGCACCTGCCACAAGGTGCACCTCCCGGTGGAACTGAACGATTACAAGTGGCTGCGCGGCCAGAATCACCATGACTCATTCTGGCTCAGCGGCGTGTCCGGCTACGGCGTGGCGAGCTTCTATTACCCGCCCGAAGCTGAGCAGAACTGCGCTTCGTGTCACATGCCAGCCATCCCGTCACAGGATTTCGGCGCGCGTGTGCGCGATGACTCGGGCATTCTCAAAACGCTCGATCACATGTTCCCCTCAGCCAACACCGCGATCCCGCAACTTGTGGGCATGGACAACTACGAGCAGGTCATCGAAAAGCACGAAGCGTTCCGCGAAGGCGCACTACGGGTGGATATATTCGGCGTGCGCGATGGCGGCAGGATTGACGACCCGCTCATCGCGCCGCTCCGGCCGGAAGTACCCGTGCTTGAACCCGGCAACAGCTACCTGATCGAAACCGTCATTCGCACGCTTGGCGTCGGTCATCACTTTACGCAGGGCACGACTGATTCCAACGAGGTGTGGATGGATGTCACCGTCACCAGCGGCGATCGCGTCATCGGACGCAGCGGTGGTCGGCATCCGCGCAACAATGAAGTCGATCCGTGGTCGCACTACGTCATGAACTTCGTCATCGACCGCGAGGGCAACCGCATCAATCGCCGTAACCCGCAGGACATTTTCATCCCGCTGTACAACAACCAGATCCCACCAGGTGCCGGTCAGACCGTGCAGTATCACCTGACTGTGCCGGAACATGTCACCGAGCCGATCACGGTTGATATCGCGCTGCGATATCGCAAGTTTGACACCGAGTACATGGCTCTGGTGATGGACGATCCCGATTACTACAACGACCTGCACATCTCCACGCTTGCTGAGGATTCCGTGACGTTCAAGGTCGCGGGCGGCCCCACGCCGCCGGTCAACAACAATTCCATCATTCCTGAATGGCAGCGGTGGAATGACTACGGCATCGGGCTGCTTCTCAAGGAGGGTTCCGGTCAGTTGCGGCAGGCCGAGCAGGCGTTTACGCAGGTCGAACGGCTCGGCCGCCCGGACGGCCCGCTTAATCTCGCCCGTGTGTACCTCCGCGAAGGCCGCGTCACCAACGATGCGCCGGATGCCCTTCGCCGGGCGCGCGATTTCGATCCGCCCGCCAATGCGTGGTCCGTGTTGTGGTTCACCGGCCTGGTCAACAAGCAGAACGGCAACTTCGATGAAGCGATTGACAACTTCCGCCAGATTGTCGCTGGTGGGTTTGAACAGGCCGCAGGACGCAACTTTGATTTCGCAAAGGACTACCGCTTGCTCAATGAGTTGGGCAATACGATCTACGAACGTGCCAAGCAGGAACGTGGTGCGGAACGTCGGCCGATCCGCGAGGAAATGATGCGTGAAGCCGTGTCGTTCTTCAAGCAGGCATTGGAGTATGACATGGAAAACCTGACTGCACACTACAACCTGCAGCAGGTGTACTCTGATCTCGGCGACGAAGCCAGCGCGGAGCGTCACCGCATGCTGCACGCCAAGTACAAGCCCGATGACAATGCCCGCGATATTGCAGTCGCCGCGGCACGCCGCAAGTACCCCGCAGCCAATCACGCAGCCGAAGCGATCGTTATTTATGACCTGCAGCGACCTGGCGCGTATGGTTTGGACGACGACATCATCGAAATGGTGAGCTACTAGATACAGGTTCGTGTATGTCGCTCATTACCAACTGCTTGCCGAAACAAAAAGCCGAGCACAATCATGTCACAGAAGCCGAAAACGGACCTTCCCGAACACGAAGATGAGTACGTCCCGGAAGATGACACCATCATCGCCCAGGCATTCAAGTGGTCGCTGCTCGCGATTCTCGTCATTGGTCTGCTTGTCGGCGGGATCGTTCTGTATCTCAATTGGGAGCCGTTGATCGAGGAAGAGTACGCCGTGGTTGATGCCGGCGAAATCCGCGATCTGCATCGAGAGGTTGACTTGCTTCCCGCCGTCACCTTCACCGACATTACTGAAGAGGCGGGTATTGATTACGTCCACTTCGACGGCTCCACGGGCGAGAAACTCCTGCCCGAAACCATGGGAAGCGGTGTTGCGTTCTTTGATGCCAACAACAACGGTCATCCCGACGTTCTCTTTGTCAGTGGAACCAACTGGCCGCATGATCCACCAGTTGAAGGTGCTGGATCGTCGCTCCGGCTTTACAGCAATGATGGCACTGGAAACTTCACCGAAATCACTCAGGAAGCTGGTTTGGAAACCGACTTCTACGGCATGGGTGTCGCGGTTGGCGACCACAACAACGATGGCAATGTCGATGTGTTCGTGACGGCCGTTGGGCCGAACCACTTCTTTACCAACGCTGGCGGCGTGTTCACCAACGCTACAGAGAGCGCCGGTCTGGCTGGAGATGATGAAGAATGGTCGACCAGTGCGGGCTTTTTCGATATGGACAACAATGGTCTGCTCGATCTGTTCGTGTGCAACTACGTTCGTTGGTCACGTGAGATTGATATCGACCTGAACTTCACGCTCAACGGACGCGATCGCGCCTACGGCCCGCCCACCAATTATCGCGGCGCGCAGTCATACCTGTACCGTAACAACGGTGATGGCACCTTTGCAGATGTGTCTGAGGAGGCCGGGATCCATGTGAACAACCCCGCGACCGGCAACCCGATGGGCAAGGCCCTCGCGCTTGCCTTTGCGGATGTCGACGACGATGGTTACCTCGATATCTTCATCGCCAACGACACCACGCAGAACTTCCTGTTTCATAACCAGGGCGATGGCACGTTCGAGGAGATCGGTTCCCGAGCCGGTGTGGCATTCGCCAGCAACGGCCAGGCCACCGGCGCGATGGGCATCGATGCTGCGTACTACCTCAATGATGATGCCATTGCTGTTGGCATCGGCAATTTCTCCAATGAGATGACATCGTTCTACGTTCAGCAGAGCGGGTACGCATCTGGCGGCCGCATCCACTTCTCGGATGATTCCATCGTCGAAGGCATCGGCTCACCCACACGGCTCGCGCTGACGTTCGGCTTGTTCTTCTTCGACTACGACCTCGATGGTCGGCTGGACATGCTCCAGACCAACGGCCACCTTGAAGACGAAATCAATCAGATTCAATCATCGCAGCATTACCGCCAGCCGGCGCAGCTCTTCTGGAACGCAGGCCCGGATCGCCGCTCGTGCTACATCGAAGTGCCGAAAGAAACGCTTGGCGACCTGCCCACGCCGATCGTCGGCAGGGGAGCTGCATTTGCGGATATTGATGGCGATGGTGATCTTGATGTGCTGCTCACACAGATCGCCGGCCCGCCGCTGCTGCTACGCAATGATCAGGAACTGGGAAACAACTGGCTGCGGTTGAAGCTCATCGGCAATGAGTCCAATCGCGATGCCATCGGGGCATTGGTGAGACTCACAACAGCCGATGGCGTGACCCAAAGGCAGATGGTCATGCCCACGCGAAGCTATCTGTCTCAGGTGGAACTGCCCCTCACCTTCGGCCTTGGCGAGCACGATGCTGTCGAATCACTTCGCATCCACTGGC
>PWVT01000120.1 GCA_003562195.1 Phycisphaeraceae bacterium
GCATCGCGCGATGCCAATACTGGGGCGACAGCTTCGATCTGTTCAAAGAACGTTGCATCCTTGACGAGCGCGACCTTCGCCGCTTCCGACAAGCCGCATCGCCAGTCGCGATCGCTGAGCGTGGTGAGGAAATTGGCATCGTTGATGACCGCCCACGGCACCGCAAAGCTGCCGATAAAGTTCTTCTTGCCGAACGCGTTGATACCGTTTTTCACGCCGATGCCTGCATCGGCCTGGGCGAGGGTCGTGGTGGGCATACGGATCAGCCGCACGCCACGGTGGGCGGTGGCCGCTGCGTAGCCGACGACATCGAGCATCGCCCCGCCGCCGATGGCCAGCACGAACGATTGGCGGCAGATACCTGCGCGATCAATGGCCGCAAGCACTGCATTCGCTGCGTCGGGCGTGTTCTTGGCATGCTCACCGCCGGGCACGCACAGCACATTGCCCACGCGCGTCATGCGATCATCATGGGCGGCAACATACGCATCAATCGTTTCCGCTAACGTCGGCCATGCTGAGGCCACGCCGTCGTCGACGCATACCAGCACGCGGTGCGGCTGGTCGGTTGGGGGGAGCACCTCCCGCAGCACGCGGCATGCAGGGGCAAACACGGCCTTGGCAAACCGCAGCCGATAACGATGCTCAACACTGAACCACTCATCACTCCCCACCTCGCGATTGCTTGTTTGCATTTTGTCGGGCATATTGATTCAGCGGCGGTCTGTTCCATTGGAGGATAGGCGCGGTGGGTACGGCACCATAGCTTTCGGTTCAGCAGCGCCTCAGCCGAAGAAGATTCGAGAAAACACCCGCAATGTTCGGCAGCGGCTTAGATTTTTGTTCCATTGTGTCGATCTTGGGGTACATTGGCTGTGGTGGGAGGGCCGGGGGAATCGCATGTGCGGGGGGGCTCTTGCCCGACGCAGCTTTCACCGGAGAAATTGATGAGCAGATTCCAGTCTCGCGGCTTGGCCACATTCGCAGCGGCTTGCGTTGCTCTCGCCGCCACGTACATGCCCATGGCAGGTTCGGCATCGGGTCAGGCGATCCAATGGCGCAGCACCGATGCGGAGCAGCGCGCGTTTGCGCCTGCACCAATGACATCCTTTGAAGCAGCGTTGACGGCACAATCGCTGGTGAGCGATCAGGAAACGCGGCGAATCGTCGTGCAGTTTGATTCTCCCATGACGCCGGACGAGCGCGCAGCGCTGGCTGCGGCTGGCGTCACCATCCTCAGCCCGCTGGGGAGCAATGCGTTCTTCGCGACCGTGAACCGTGGCGCGTTGAATGTCGCCGGCGTGGCGGCCGTCAACTCACTGCGTCTGGCCAAGGCCGTGGAACGCGATGTGAAATTGCATCACCTCATTCGCAACGATGCCATTGGCGACTGGGCCATCGTCGGCGAAACACTCAGCGACCCGGATGCTCGAGGCGAAGTGGTGGCGGAACCGATCGTTGCTGTCAATGTGCTGTTTCACCGTGATGTGTCGCATGGTGAGTCGATGATCGTCGCCCAGCAATACGGCGCGACTGTCGTCAGTGAGCTGCAGACCATCAACGCGCTCGTGCTTGAAATGCCGCGATCGCAGATTCATCACCTTGCGGACCATGATGCAGTGCAGTGGATCGAAACGGCACTGCCCGCCATGAGCGAACTGAACCTGGAAAACCGCGCAGCGACGCAAGCGGACATCGCCCAGGAATCGCCGTACGACCTTGATGGCAGCGATGTCATCGTGATGGTCTTTGACAGCGGGACCGCGCTGACGATTCACGATGATTTCGGCGGGCGCGTCTCGGCGGAAGACGGCACTGGCGTGACCAATCACGCCACGCATGTCACCGGCACCGTCGCTGGCGACGGCGCATCAAGCGGTGGCGCACAACGCGGCATGGCGCCGAACTCCACGGTCGTCTCCTACGGCTTTGAATGGGGTTCCGGCGGCATCTTCCTGTACACCAACCCCGGCGATATCGAGCAGGATTACGCCCACGCCATCAATACCAACAACGCCGTCATTGCCAATAACTCCATCGGCACCAACACGGCCAGCAACTTCTTCCCATGTGAAATTACCGGCGAGTACGGCATCACCGACACCATCATCGACGCGATCGTGCGCGGCGGCCTGGGTGCGCCCATCCGCGTCGTCTGGGCCAACGGCAATGAACGCAACTCGTCGCGCTGCGGTGACGAGTACTTCACCACCGCACCACCTGCGTGCGCCAAGAATCACATCACAGTCGGCGCACTCAATTCCGATGACGATTCCGTCACCGGCTTTACAAGCTGGGGACCGGCCAACGATGGCCGCATCAAGCCCGACATCTCTGCACCCGGGTGCCAGACCGGCAGCGGTGTGACATCCACCTCAGCCAGCGGCGGGTACAGCACACTCTGCGGCACCTCCATGGCCTCACCCACCGTGGCCGGCCTCGCTGCACTCATCATGCAGGATTACCGCGAGCAGTTCCCCGATCAGCCCGACATGCTTCCCGCCACGCTGCGGGCGCTGCTGATTCACAACGCACGCGATATCGAAAATACCGGCCCGGACTACATGACCGGCTATGGCATCGCGCAGGTCGTGGACACCATCGACCACATGCGCGCCGGCGCGTTTATGGAATCCACTATTGATCACGGCCAGACACAGCTCATTCAAATCAACGTCGAAGAAGCCAATTCCGAAATCAAAGCCACGCTTGTCTGGAGCGACCCGCCCGGTACACCCAACGTGATTCCCGCGCTGATCAACGACCTTGACCTGCGCATCACTGGTCCTGACGGCACGTTCTATCCATGGACACTCGATCCGGGGAATCCCGCTGAACCCGCAGTGCGCACTCAGCCAGACCGGGTGAACAACATCGAGCAGGTCGTCGTGGATGCCGCATCGCCGGGCATCTGGACGATTGAAGTCATCGGGTACAACGTCCCGGAAGGGCCGCAGGAGTTCTCCCTTGCCGCCAGCCCCAATCTCGTGACCACCGGCATCGACTTCCCGAACGGTGTGCCTGCCATCGTCTCACCCACCGAGCCGACGCCGCTGACCGTGCGCATCCGCGCCACGGGTGAGTCCGTCATTGAAGGTACGGCCATGCTTCACAGCCGCATCAACGGTGGCAGTTTCAGCACCTCGCCACTGCTTTCGCTGGGCGATGATCTGTATGAAGCCACCCTGCCGAACGTCAATTGCAACGAATCGCTTGAGTATTACATCTCCGTGCAGTCAACGCTCTCCGGCCAGGTCACCAGCCCCAACAATGCGCCGGCGGAGGTATACCAACCGGAAATCGGCGAATTGATCCCGGTCCTAGTTGATGATTTCAACGAAGACCTCGGCTGGGTCGTCGGCGCACCGGATGATGACGCTGTGACCGGCATCTGGGAACTGGCCAATCCGGTCGGCTCGTTCGTCGGCGCGACCATGGTCCAGCCCGACGCCCCGTATGTCGGCTCCATGTGCTACATCACCGGCCAGCATCCGGGCGGCGGCGCAGGCGCCAACGATATCGACCACGGCAAGACCACACTCTTCTCACCAATCCTCGATGCCTCCGGCGCAGTGCGCGCTGAAGTCAGCTACGTTCGCTGGTACAGCAACAGCGCCGGCGCCAACCCCAACAACGACATCTTCGAAGTGGATATCTCTCCCGATGGCGGACAGACGTGGGTGAATCTCGAAATCGTCGGCCCGGCCGGTCCTGAAACTGCCGGCGGATGGTTCCACCGCCAGTTCGCCGTGGAAGACTTCATCGAGTTGACCGATCAGATCCAGCTTCGCTTTGTCGGCTCCGATTACGACCCGCAAGCGCTTGTGGAAGCAGCGGTGGACAAGTTCCGCTTCCGCACGGTCGTGTGTGAAGACACCTGCCCGGCCGACCTCACTGGCGATGGCGTGGTTGATGTCAGCGACCTGCTCATGCTGCTCAGCGCGTGGGGCGTGTGCCCGGACGGCTCATCGTGCAACGCCGACCTCAACGGTGATGGCTTCGTCGATGTCAGCGATCTGCTCATGCTTCTCGCCGCCTGGGGCGCTTGCCCGTAACCCGCATTCGCTTTACTGGTCCTTATGACGCCCGACTGGTTCACTTGCATAGTACTGCACGCCCCTGCGGGGCCATTGTGTCAAATCCCGAATCACTCCACTGCCTATCATGACGCGTGAGTGAGTCGATCCGAATCAACTTCGGGAAACCCATACCGCTTTTTCCGCTGCATGAAGTGGTTTTGCTGCCGCACGCCATTCTCCCGCTGCACATTTTCGAAGCCCGGTATCGGCAAATGGTCAATGATTGCCTTGATCAGGCCGGTCAAATCGCCATTGCAAGTTTCGCCAATCCATGCCAGAAAACGTGTAAAGTGCGCAACGACGATCGTCCCGACCTGCGGCCTGTGGTGTGCGTCGGACAAATCGTCCAGCATGAGGGCATGCCTGATGGCAGGCACAACATTCTTCTGCATGGCGTCTGCCGAGCCCGAATCGACACACTGCACGAACCCGATGACGAGCGGCTGTACTGGATGGCCGATCTCGCCCCACTGGAACCTGATGCCGCTGACCCACCTGCACTCCCTCAGGTCCGCAAGAAGCTGCGAAGCATGCTCGCCGGGCCGCGGCTCAGCCGCCTTCGAAGCGTGGAAACAGTTATGGAATGGTTCGACCGTGAGGACATCCCTACCCACGCGCTGCTCGAATTGATTGGCTTCACGCTGGTCCAGGACAACAATATCAAGTACCGCCTGCTCGCCGAGCCGGACATCAAGCGTCGCGCTGAGCTGATCAGGAGTGAGTTGAGCGGCCTGGATTCACTCGTCAAGCAGGCCGACCAGCAAAGCTACGCGGATTGGCCCAAGGGCATGAGCTGGAACTGACTGCTTCCGGGCACACCTTTTTTCCTTGATCATGTAGCCGGGCACTATTTTCACAACTTTCTGAATTGTTCGCGCGCTCGCACTGCACCGCGATCTCTCTCTTCATGAGACGCGGTTCTCCTCCTTGTGGAAGTGGGGCGTCTTGTCCCAGGGCCAAGGGGGGGTCTCTGGGGGGCTTCTTCGGGGCATTTGGGTTTCGGGGGGAACCCACCCGAGGGGCCGGCTACGA
>PWVT01000186.1 GCA_003562195.1 Phycisphaeraceae bacterium
GCTCGAACAGCTTCAAACCGGCTGATTCCGCTTCGCCCTGCAACTCATCCTGTGTCAACGGCCAGGGCGGGCCGTCGCTGAGGTCCACTGCGGTGTCCGATTCCCGGCAGATCACCAGCAAGTGGCCATGCTTTGAAAGCATGTTCGCCAGCGGCACGAGTGCGCCTTCGCGCTGCTCAGGCAGAAGTGACTGCAGGGTATTGACTTCCACGACCAGGTCGAAGCGATGGTGCCAGCGACTTGGCAGATCGAAGAGATCCGCGGTGTGATACGCCGAGGTGTTCATTGGATCGAGCCGCTTGGCCCATTTGACCGCGGTCTCGGACCAGTCGAAGGCCATGACGTCGTAGCCGCGTTTGATCAGTTCACGAGCATCGTCACCCAGGCCGCAACCGACCACGGCGACGCGGGCACCGCACCGGATCAGCGAAGGCGCGACAGCGTTGAGCCAGTTGACCAGTGACGGGCTCGGCCGCTCATCCGCCCAAGGCACGCGCGACGGGTTGCCATCAGCTTCTGCGTAGATCGATTCAAAGTGATCGACCGACATTTCCATCGTTGTGGTGGTCATCATGGCTAACTCCATAGCGTCACGAACATATGTACGTTTTGATCATATCGGTGGATCGTCGGCGCGCCAAAGGTTTTCGGGGAATAGGTAATGGGAGGGACGCAATCGGACCCACCTGCTCGGACCACCTGTGTTGCCTCAATCCCCCACATCACTATCCTCTTGCCATGAAAGTTTGGCTCAATGGCAAATTAATCGACCGAGATGATGCTCGCATCTCGATTTTCGATGCAGGATTGCAACATGGGGTGGGTCTTTTTGAAACCATGCTGATGCGGAACAGCCGCCTGTTTCGTGCCAAGGCGCACATGGAGCGGCTGGCTGATTCAGCAAAGCAACTGTTGCTCACCGAGCGCCTTCGCACCGATTCGCTCATCGAAGCGATTGAACTGATCATCAAGGAAAACGGCCTGTCCGATGCACGTGTGCGGCTGACGATCACGGGCGGCGACCTGAACCTGCTGCAGTCACAAGCCAAGTCGGCCGTTGACCCGACGATACTCATCGTCGCTCAGCCGCCAACGCAATATCCTGACTCGTTCTTTGAAAAGGGCGTGCGCGTCGCCATCGCCGACGGCCGGGACAATCCGTTTCATCCGATGGCGGGACACAAGACGCTCAACTATTGGCCGCGCATTCGAGCGTTGCAAACTGCCGGTGGTGCAGGCGCGGGCGAAGCCCTGTGGTTCACGGTGAGCAATCATCTCGCCAGCGGGTGCGTGAGCAATATCTTTCTCGTCAAGGACGGCACACTGTTCACGCCGATCGCCAGAGGCGAGGAGCAACAGGGAGCCATTCCCTCGTGTGTGCTGCCGGGCATCACGCGTCGTGCGATCATCGAATTGGCGGAACAAAAGGATGTCACCTGCCTGACGCGCATGCTGGATATCGAAGACCTGCTCGGCGCAGACGAGGTCTTTCTGACCAACTCGAGTTGGGGCGTCCTACCGGTGGTCAGCGTGGAAAAAGAAGCGATCGGCGACGGTGCTGTGGGCGGGTTGACGCAAACGCTGCGCGATGCGTGGCTGGAACTGACAGCGTAACGCTTCGGTTGTTCAGTACCCAGCCGGAGCGCCGCCCTTGCGTGGATCGCTCGCTGCACGGATGCCGTCATCACTGACGGTGATGATCTGCACAACGCCGATGTCCTCGCGCGTGGTGATGGTGTGGCCTAACTCAGCGAGTGCTTCCTTGACGCGCTCATCATCCCAGCGATCCTCGAGAACGAGTTCAGCAGGCATCCACTGATGATGAAAGCGCGGTGCCTCGACCGCCTGCTGCGGCGTCATGCCGAACAGCGTCGAGTTGAGCAGGGCCTGAACCGTGGCGGTGATGATGCGCGGCCCGCCGGATGCCCCGGCGATCGCCACCGCCTGACCATCCTTGAGAAAAATCGTCGGCGACATGCTGCTCAACGGCCGCTTACCCGGCTCTGGAACATTGCGATCCGACTGCCGCAGGCCGAAGGCGTTGGGTTGACCGGGAATCGTGGTGAAATCGTCCATTTCGTTATTCAGCACGATGCCGAATTCCTCGACCATCACCAACGAACCGAAAAACAAGTTGACGGTTTCCGTGCACGCGACCGCCATGCCGTCAGCATCAATCACGGAAAAATGACTCGTCCCGCCACCGGTCGCGGCGTCAGCTTCGGCAGGTGTAACCGAGCCGTAGTCAAAGCGATCGTTCAGCAGACCATCCTGCCGCACACGAGCAGCCAGTTCATCCAGATACGCAGCGTCGAGCAATTGTTCGGTGGGCACATCGGCATAGCGCGGGTCAGCCAGGAACTCCGCCCGGTCGGCAAAGGCGTGCTGCATGGCCTCGCTGAGCAAATGAACATACGCCGCGTCATTGTGCTGCGGTGTGCCAAAGTCGGCAGCGCGGCGGTCGTAGATCCCAAACATTTGCAGCATGGCGATCCCGCCGCTGCTCGGCGGGGGCATAGTCAGCACCTCGTATTCGCCAAAGTCGCCGCGAAGCGGTTCGGTTTCATCCACACGGTACAGCGCAAGGTCGCGCAGCAGGATCGGGCCTCGCTGTTCATCCATCAACTCAGCAATCGCGACCGCGATGTCGTTCTGGTAAAACGCCGCAACTCCCTGCTCAGCGATCAACTCCAACGCGCGAGCTTTGGCGGGTTGCGTGATGACATCGCCGATTTCCAGTTCTCCGCTTCCGCATAGGTTCGTCCAGATGCTACCGGCGAGCTGTTTGCGGTGCGGGTGCTCTGCGAACATATTCGCCAGATGGTCACACGCGACCATGTGATTGGCATCGACCGCAAAACCCTCGCGGGCTGCGGCGATGGCAGGCGCGAGTACGGCAGCGCGATCGAGCGTGCCGTAATTTTCCAGTGCGTGCAGAAGTCCGGCGACATTGCCCGGTACACCCACAGCATGCACACCAAAGCGGCTGGCCTCGTCGTCATCAAGATCGACGTAGTAGTTGTCGCCGACTGATCCGGGGGCCCACTCGCGGTAGTTCAGGGCAATCTGCCGCGCATCGTTTTCCTCGTCGCCGGGGATGTGAATGAGCATGAATCCCCCGCCGCCGATGCCGCAGGAATGCGGCCGCACCACCGAGAGGCAGAAGCTTGTTGCCACCGCAGCATCGACTGCATTGCCCCCCTGTTCGAGCATTTTCAACCCGGCTTGCGAGGCGATCACATGATCGGCCGCGACGGCAGCATGTTGATACACCCCATCGGTCGATTCCTGCACAGTCGCTTCTACATCCGCTTCCGCACAGCCGTTGAGCGCTGTACAAAGGCCAACACCCAACACGCCAAACAGGCGGACCCCAAGACCGCACCCCGACTGTCGATTGCCGATTAACAACTGCCGCATCTTCACTTCCCCGCTCCAAGCGCCAGGCGACAGAACATCTCCACGCCCAGCGCGATAGCATCATCATTGAAGTCAAACGTCGGCTGATGCAGATCGGGCATGATCGTACGGCCGTTCGGGATCAGGCCGAGTGCGAAGAAGCACGAGGGAACTTTCTCGCAGTAATAGGAGAAGTCCTCGCCGCCCATGACCGGGTCGGGCATGCGTTGCACGTTCTGCTCGTCCACCGCCTGCCGCGCAATGGTCTTGAACTCCTCCACAGCAACCGGGTCATTGCGCGTCACTGGGTAACCGTGGTCATACTCGACAGTCGCTTCACAGCCGTGCGCCTTGGCGATGTGTGTGGAGATTTCGCTCAACCGCTGCTCAGCAAGCTCGCGCGTTTCCTGCAGGAGCGTGCGCACCGTGCCAGCGATCTTCACCGTGCCGGGAATGATGTTGTGCGTCGTGCCTGCGTGAAACTGCGTGACGGAAACCACCACCGAATCCAGCGGGCCGACGTTGCGCGACGCGATCTGCTGCAATGCTGTCACCAACGCTGCACCCGCAACGATCCCGTCACGACTGACCTGCGGGTACGCGGCGTGCGAGCCCGTGCCACGCACAGTAATTTCAAACTTATCCGCCGCAGCCAGCATCGGCCCCGGCCGCGTGGACAACACGCCGAGCGGCAGATGTGGCCAGCCGTGCAGGCCGAACATGCGCTTCACCGGCGGACCGATGATCGTGCCGTCCAGACATCCTTCCTCCACCATGCGACGCCCACCAGCTCCGCCTTCCTCCGCCGGCTGGAACGTAAATGTCACGGGATGGGGCAGCGGCGCATCCTGATTGAGGCGTGCCAGCACACGGGCAGCGCCGATGAGAATGGTTGTATGCCCGTCGTGGCCGCACGCGTGCATGATGCCTGCGTTGGTCGAGGCGTACTCGAGGCCCGTTTCCTCTTCTATCGGAAGTGCGTCGATATCTGCACGAAGGGCAATGGCCCGATCGGTCTCGCCGGGCAGGTGGCCGAGCACACCGGTCCCACCCGCCAGATCAGCAACGAACTGTACCCCCGCCTCTTCCAGCTCGCGCCGTATGACGCCGGAGGTGCGGTGCTCGTTGTAGCCCAGTTCGGGGTGCGCGTGCAGGTCATGGCGGATGGCTCGCAGGTCGTGCAGTTCCTGCTGGACCAGTTCGCGAAGATTCTTGACGTTGTGGGTAACAGTGCTCATGTGCCGATATGCTACCGTGCTCAACGCGACGGGACATGCAGTGAATTCAACACCGACTATTCTCTTCGCAGGCGGCGGCTCGGGCGGGCACATCAGCCCGGGGCTGGCGATCGCTGAGCGAATCATCGCCCGCCATCGTGATGCAAAATGCATTTTCATCTGCTCGGATCGCGAAATTGACCGGGTCATGCTGCGGCAGGCCGAGGCGTACTTCATTCCCGTACCTGCCCGGCCGTGGTCAACACAACCGCGCGGCTTGTGGCAGTTCGTCACACGCTTTGCCCAGACGCGGCAGATCGTTCGAGAAGTGATCGAAACCGAACGTGTTACCCACCTCATCGCCCTCGGCGGCTTCGTCGCAGCTCCAGCCGTCGCTGCGGCCCGACGGAAGGTCCCGTCGCTGCTGGTCAACCTCGATGCGCCGCCCGGCAAGGCGAATCGCATGATGGCGCGAAAATGCACCAAGATCGTCACCGCGATCGAATTGCCAATGATGCCCAAGTTCGCTGAGCAGGTTGTCGGCATGCCGGTGCGATTGCGCGCATTGACGCCCGGCAAGCAAGCAGCTTGTCGCAAGAAACTTGGCCTTGAGCCGGACACACCCACATTGCTCGTAACTGGCGCGTCGCAAGGCGCAGGGAGCATCAATGAACTGATGATTGCCTTGGCTGCGACGAACGCCCATCTGCTGAGTGACTGGCAGGTCTATCACCTCACCGGCCGTGGCAATAGCCGTGATGTCTGCGAAGCATATGAACAACACGGCATACGCGCGGTGGTCAGTGAGTTTCTCGATCACATCGGCTTGGCATGGGGCGCTGCTGACCTTGCCATCAGCCGTGCCGGCGCTTCGAGCGTTGCCGAGGTTGCGGTCAATACGGTGCCGACGGTGTTTTTGCCCTACCCGCATCACCGTGACATGCATCAGCTTCGCAATGCCCAACCACTAGTCGAGGCGGGCGGCGCGGTCGTGGTGGATGATGCTGCCGATGTGCAGGTGAATGTCAAGACCGTCCAACCCGTGCTGACTGAACTGCTCAACAACGAAGCCAAGCGAACCGCGATGCGATCCGCGCTCGCGGCACGGCGCGGACCCGATGCAGCGGAAGTAATTGCGAAGATGCTGCTCGGGTAACACGACGTTCATCCGCAATCAAAATGGTTCATCGAGTACCCTGCACAAATGCACATTGGTGAACGAACCATCGCACCCGCGCCGGCTCAACCGGGGCCGTACATCATCGCCGAGCTTGGCGTGAATCACGATGGCTCGCGCAGCCGCGCGTTGGAACTGGTTGACGCGGCCTCTGACGCCGGGGCGGATGCGATCAAGCTGCAACTGTTCGACCCCGATTTGCTCCTGAGCAGCGCGTCGATCGCAGCTGAGTATCAGCTCTCAGCCGGCATCGAAGATCCGCACGCGATGCTGCGCGAACTGGAGCTTGAGCTCTCCGACATGCAGCTCGTGTTTGATCTCGCTCGAGAATTGGCGATGCACTGCATCGTGACGACCTTCAGCAGTGAGCTGATTGAGCAGGCCGAAACGCTGCAGTGTGATGCGTACAAGACCGCCTCGCCGGATCTGATCAACCGGCCGTTGATCGAATCGCTCATGACAACGGGCCGCCCGTTGATTCTCAGCACCGGCGCAGCAACGTTGGAAGAGGTGCGTGAAGCGACCGAGTGGCTGGGCACAACACCGCACGTGCTCATGCAGTGCGTCAGCGCGTATCCCACGCCCGCCCAGCATGCAGCGTTGGCCGGTCGTGCTGCGATGTTGAGCGTGAATCCCAACGCGCTGGGGTATTCCGATCACACCACCGCGACAGACACCGGTGCTCTGGCTGTCGCCAGCGGAGCGTGCATTCTGGAAAAGCATTTGACGTATGACCGCAATGCAAGCGGGCCGGATCACTCCGCTTCACTCGATCCTGCCGGCTTCGCTGAATACGTCCGATTGGCTAATCGTGCATGGACAATGCTGGGCGCACCGTTGAAGAAAGTATTGGAAATCGAGGAGGATGTTCGCGATGTGTCGCGGCAATCGCTGGTGACCAAGCGTGAACTGCCGCGCGGCCACGAGATCACGGCGGACGATCTGACCGTCAAACGACCCGGCACGGGCATCAGCCCCGCGAAGCTCGCGCAGGTCATCGGAGCAATCACGTCGCGCTCAGTGGATGCGGACGTGCCATTGGTGAATGATGACCTTCAATGAACTCGCCGCGGAAAATTGCGATCGTCACCGGCAGCCGGGCTGACTACGGCCTGCTGCATCCGGTCATGCTTGCCGTACAGCAGCATCCGCAGTTGCACCTGCAGGTCATCGTCACCGGGACTCACCTGCTCAGTGATGCACACACGGTCGATGAAGTGGCAGCAGAATTCGACATTGTCGCGCAGATTGACATGCAGCATGATGGCGAAGGCGGACGACTGAATGATGCTGTGGCGCTGGGGCGCGGCATCAGTGGCTTCGCAGCGCACTTCATCAACGACACGCCGGATGTTGTTCTTGTCCTGGGCGATCGCATCGAAGCGCTTGCAGCGGCGTCGGCTGCATCGGTCGGCGGCATCCGCGTGGCGCACATGCACGGTGGCGACCGGGCAGCAGGCATCGCTGACGAAGCGATCCGTCACGCCATCACAAAGCTCAGCCACATTCATCTTGCAGCCACTGCCAGTTCAGTTGAGCGTATCTTGTGTCTGGGAGAGCTGGCGTTGCATGTGCACCTCGTCGGCTCGCCCGCCATTGATGATCTTGCTGATATACCAGACATGGATGATGGGACATTCAAGCAGCTTGGTTCACCGGAGATCATCTTTCTGCTGCACCCAACAAACCTGCCTGATGACGGTGAGTATGGAAATGCCAAGCGGCTCTTGCGACTATGCACGCGAATAGCACGAGTACTGGCGCTACACCCCAATCATGATGCCGGGCGAGATGGCATCATGCGCGCAATCCTCGAGAACACCAAGTGTGTGAACTGTATCCATCTTCCTCGCGAGAAGTTTGTCGGCGTCTGTCGCCGCGCGAAGGTAATCGTGGGTAACTCGAGCGCCGGGTTGATCGAATGCGCCGCGCTCGGTTTGCCATGCATCAACGTCGGTCCACGACAGTTTGGCCGAGAAATGCCGCCTACTGTTCGCAACATTCACGATTGGGACTTTGGTGATATCGATATCGCGCTTGAACGCATTTTGAAGCAACCCAAACCCGATGCAAAACATCCCTATGGCGATGGCCGGGCTGGACCTAAAGCTGCGGACATCCTCGCAAACTTTGATCCGCTGGATTACCCCACCGCCAAGCGCAACACCTATTGAGAAGACGCAGCACGCTCATGCCGCTTGGTCCAGTAGCGCATTACTCCGGTGACATTCATCGAGAGTAGATTCTTTGAAACAAAGTGAGAGAGCTGCGACTTAGTGACACCTGCACCGATGGCTTGCTCGCGAACCCACGCTGCGTATTCATCGAGGATCGACGCTTCATCGCGGCCATCTGCCATGACATTGATAATGAAATCCGCATGGCCATTAACGGCCTGACTCACTGCATCCAGATGCGCATCCACCTCATCCACACGACCGAAGTGCGTGAGATACAACGCATCGAAGTTTTCCCGCTTGAGCCGATCAACACTCGCCAGCCACGCTTCCCGATCAAACTCCGGAGGCGGAGTTGGCAGAGAGATGTACCTTGATCCAGGCACGTCGGGGACGATCATTGCTGCAGCATCGCCGGTAAAACAAATCGGACCGTCCTCGGCTTCGAGACGAAATGCGTGATGATGGCGTGCGTGGCCTGGTGTCTCGATCGCGGTGAGACGTAAGTTGCCTCGTTCAAACACATCACCATCACGTACCGGTTGAACTTGCTGTTCTGGGATCGGAACAATCTTGCCCCATAGCCGATCCATTGCATCGCCGTAGATGCGTGTGGCGCTCGCAATGAGTTTGGATGGATCGACGAGATGCTTCGCGCCGAATTCGTGCACATGAATGGTCGCGCCATGCTCAGCGAGGAGGCCCGCCGCTCCTGCGTGGTCAAAGTGAATGTGCGAGACCAGCGCGTGTTTGATTTCGTGCAGCGCGATGCTGTGGTCGTTGAGGGCACGCTCAAGTTGCTCAAACGTTGACCCGGGGCCGGTTTCAACGAGCACCGGCCCTTCATCACTGATGAGTAGGTAGCTGGCGATGCTTCGCTGCTCGCCAAGGTATTTGAGGTCAAGTGTGTGAACTTCAATCATGACAATGTAGAGTCACCGACTGCTTTCGGTAGGATTCCCGGCTTCCTTCCATGCCTTTAGCCCGCCCCGGAGAGTCCGGACATCGCGGTGGCCGAGTTCCATGAGTGTCTTGCTCACAGCCGTGGCGCGAGGGCTGTTGAAGTCGTTGCCGTACACGACAATCACATCGTACTGACGCAAGATGCTGTGGTCCTCCCGGACACGCTGCATGGGCAAATGGACCGCCCCGGGAATGTGCTCTTTGCGATACTCGTCATCGGTACGCGGATCGAGCCATACACCCGTCGTCGCCCCGCGCAGCATGCGACGTTCACCTTGTACAGCTTGAATCGCTTCGCTGGAATCGAGGAATACAAGGTCACGATCGCTTGTCCTAGTAGAACAGCCGCTCATCTGGGCGGCTAGAACTGCCATGGTCAATGCAACGAGTACTCCAAAGCGTCCGCTGGCATGAATCAATATTGATCCCTTTCTATATCAACTTGCAAAACTCACACGACGCAGCCGGTGAAACCCCCATCATAAGCCGATTCAGGTGGCCACGGAGCCGTAAATCCCAACGAGGGCAGCAACGTCCGTGTAATAAGCCCACTTGATGGACGTTGAACCTTTAAGATTATCTACCATCAGCGGGGCAACTGGGTTCATCGACAGCGGTAAGCAACAATGGCCCATGGATTGGATCGACCTTCAACAATCGAATTGAGAAATCATTTGATGGCACACCACTTTGTCGTATTTTTATCCATATTGTTGTGTTCGCTCGTCTTGGTAACGAATCCTGCAGCTGCACAATTTGACTTTCGCGGCGGCCAGCAGCAACGCTCGGCAGGGCAACTCACAAGAGTACAATTGATCACGGATACAAGTGATGCATTGATGCCTGGCGAAACCATCCATCTCGCTGTCGTCTTCTCAATCGCGGACACGTGGCATCTCTACTGGAAGAATCCCGGTGCGGGTGCACCGCCACCAGATATCACTGTGAACGTACCGAACGCATATGCCGTCGGTGATGTGCGCTGGCCGCGGCCGATCACCATAGAAGGCCCGATGGGTGATATGTACTGCTATGAGGACGAGTTTGCATTGTTCATCCCCGTTACCGCACCTGCAGAACTTGAAGATGGCGAAGTGACGTTCAGTGTCGATGTCAACTGGGCCGTCTGCGACAAGGATGTGTGCCTGTTCGGTGATGTGACCCGCGACATCACGTTGTCCACCACCTCGAGTACCGTGCGCACCCTTGAAGCACGCCCGATTCAGCCAAAAATCGCAAAGCATCGACCACGCCTGCCAAGATCAATCGATGGTGAGCGAGCGCGTGCGGAACTGCGTGACGAGACCGTTCGCGTCGTCGTCCCGGCTGACGACTTCGAAACGGCCACGTTTTTCCCACATTCATCTCCCGGTGTTCGGTATGGCGAGCCACGTATTGAACACAACGACGGCCGCTTCGAACTCGTGGTCGAGTTGCAAATCAATCCCAACAATTTCACAGATGGCCCGCCGAATATCGGCGGCCTCATCGCGCTGGGCGAATCGAAAGATGATCCCAGCTACGAATTTTCACTGCCCTTGCAGCAATAACACGCAACCCGCTTGTTCGCTGCGATGGGCTCCACCCTTTCGAGGAGAGTCCCTATGAAATCAAGTACGAAAACAATTGCAACCCTATCCTTAGCAGGCGCGCTGCTCGGCGCGGTGACCGCGATGTCTGTTGCCGACCACCACGGTGAAGGCGACAAGGACGCGGCCCCGAAGGTTGCTACGATTGGTGAAAAGGCCCCAGATTTCACCTTGACCGACACTAACGGCAAGGAGCACAGTCTAAGCGATTACAAAGGCAAGACCATCGTGCTCGAATGGTTTAATGCCGAGTGCCCGTTCGTCGTGCATTTGTATCGCAATGGCTCATTCAAGACTCAAGGCAATGAGCTTCATGCGAAAGACGATTACGTCTGGTTGGCTGTAAACTCAAACCCACCAGGCACCCAAGGTGGTGGACTTGAATTGAACCAGCACTATGTCAAAGAATACGGCATCGAGTATCCGGTTCTGCTTGATGAAGACAGCCGTGTCGGCCGTTTGTACAGCGCACGAGTGACACCAGAAATGTACATCATTGATGCCGAAGGCATCCTTCGTTACAGAGGCGCGATTGATAACGCACCGCGCGGGAACGTTCGAGGTGGCGGCGAACTCGTCAATTACGTGAAAGTTGCCCTTGAACAGCTTCGCAATGGTGAAACCGTCAGCCCTTCGGAAACACGAGCGTATGGCTGCACAGTCAAGTACCAGGACGGCGGATCCGCGGCGGGCGAACGACCCTGACGAGGTGAACGCGGCGAGCGTTGCCGCGATCGCGGCAACCGGCCGGACCGTGACCGTCCATAATGGCCACACATCACATGATCGCAAAAGAAGGCCCAGGGACGCAGTCCCTGGGCCTTTCGTGTGCGCTTAAGCCGTTCGCTTATTGCAGGTTCACGGGCATGATGACATAGGTAAAGTCGTTGCCAGTTCGAATCACACCGGGCTTGTTTGGGGCTTTCAATTCAATCATTACCTCGGCCCCGTCAACGACTTTGAGTACGTCTGTGATGAAGCTCGGGTTGAAGCCGATCTCCAGTGGATCGCCTTCGTAACTGCCCGCTTCAACATGAATCTCCGCTTCGCCCATCTCCGGAGCACGGCTGGTGAGCGTGAGCGTTTCATCAGCGAAGCTAAAGCGGACCCCTTTTGACTCTTCATTCGTTAAAAGTGCAGCACGGCGAATCGCGCTGGAAAGCGCGCCGGAACTGAAGGAAACCTTCTTGTCCAGATCCTTGGGGATTACATCCTCGAACGGCGGGAACGCTCCTTCGACCAGGTTGCTGGACAACACTGCAGAGTCGCCACCTTCACCAACAGCAAAGACGACCTGATTATCCTCAATTGCGATCTTGATGATGGTGTCGCCATCATCTGTCAGCTTGTTGATAAGGTTGAGCGCTTTGGTTGGAATGATGCAGGAGGCCTTGCCCGCCCCCTTGCACTCACCTCGTGCCACCGCCAGCCGACGCCCATCGGTGGCGACCATACGCAACTTCTTCCCGTCACGGTCAAAGAGCACGCCGTTGATCGCATAGCGGCTGTGTTCTGCTGCGGCTGCAAAGAGCGTACGGCTAATGAGCTCGTGCAGCGTCACTGCCTTCAGTTCGCAATCCACCTCGGCGTCGCCAAAATCACGCACCTTTGGTGCTTCCTTTGGATCGTAGCCATACACCTTGAAGTGCGAATCACCACCACGAATATGCACGGTGCTTGCACCGGCTTTCTCTGCCTCAATAGTCAGGGTGGGATCATCCGAAGCACGAACTATCTGAGCCAACTTGTCCGCTGGAATGAGCGATTCGCCTTCTTCCTGTATATCAACCTGATCGACATTGAGTCTCAGACCGACTTCATTGTCCGTCGCTGCAAGCGTCAACGCACCGTCGGCAGCGGTCAGCTTGACGCACAACAGAACCGGCGACGAAGTGCGACTGAGCACAACGCTGCTGACAAGATTCACCGCTTCAAGTAGGGCGGCACGATCACATATCACCTTCATTATCGTTGTTCCTCGTATACAAGTACGCTGCAGTGTAACACGGTGCAGCCCTGCTGGCACGTTCCTGAGCAAGGTCATGCGAGCTGTCCACTTGCCGTTTGCTGCTGTCCATGGGATACTTCTATATTCGCCGTGACCCAAAGAGAAAAGGATGGAAACCTATGTCATTTGAAGCTGCTGTCCACGCCAAGGCCCTCCAACTGGACCATCTGAGCTTGGAAATGTGCGCAGCAGCCGGCAGTGGGCATCCGACCTCAGCGATGAGTCTGGGCCACATCGTCACTGTGCTGATGTACCACACCATGCGGTGGCTGCCCGATCATCCGCGTTACCCCACTGCTGATCGCCTCGTGCTCTCTGAGGGCCATGCTGTACCCATCGTGTACGCGGCATTTGCTGATCTCGGGGCCGCAATCGGCAAGGGCAACGAGCGCAGGCCGATGACCGAGGCCGACGCCATGAGTTTTCGCGAGAATGACTCTTATATCGACGGGCATCCCAACCCCATGGAAGGGTTCCCGTTCTTTGATGCCGCAACCGGTTCGCTTGGCCAGGGGCTCTCTGTTGCCGCCGGCCTTGGGGTTGCAGCACAATTGGACGGCCGAGATAAGCGGATTTATTGCATCGTCGGTGATGGCGAAGCCCGTGAGGGACAGGTCTGGGAAGCAATCGACTTCATGGTTGATCACAAACTCTCCAATGTCCTGCCGATCTTCAACTGTAACAGCTACGGCCAGGCCGGTCGCGTGAGCAAACAACAATCGCCTGGGCGAATTGCCGAGAAACTCAAGGCAGCGGGCTTTGTCGTGGTGGATATCGACGGCCACGATCCGGCCGCCATCCGTGGGGCGTTTGAGAAGTTCATTGACAACACCAAGACTGAACAGCCCATGGCTGTCGTCGCACGCACAGTCAAGGGCTGGGGCGCACCGTCTATGCAGGGCGGCGGCTGGCACGGCAAGCCCGCCAGTGGCGACAAGCTCGTACAGGCACAGGAAGAGCTTAATGCCACCGGCGTCGGCCTCACCTCCGCGCTGGTCTCGACCGATGAACTAAAGATATATCCCCCCGCAGAGGACACCGCCATCCCCCCGGCCAACGAAGAACCCATGAGCTTCGTAAAGGCCATGCAGCAATACGACATGGGGATGATTCTCAAGTCCGGCAAATTCGCCACCCGCAAGGCCTACGGTTTGGCTCTGCGAGCGCTTGGCCACGTGGATTCTGAAGTGGTCGTGCTTGATGCTGATGTCAGCAACTCCACGTTCGCGGAATACTTCGCCAATGATCGCGAATTGGCGGACCGCTTCGTGGAATGCAAGATCGCTGAGCAGAACATGATCTCGGTCGGAGCAGGCCTCTCCGCAGCGGGCAAGATGCCATTCTGCTCCAGCTTTGCCAAATTCATCACGCGTGGGTACGACCAACTTGAAATGGCTATTAACTCTGGGGCCAACATCAAAGTGGTCGGCAGTCACAGCGGCATCTCACTGGCAGCGGATGGCCCCAGCCAGATGGCTCTGCCGGATGTTGCCTGGTTTCGCAGTCTTGCCACTGTGAAAGACCATCGCGGCAATCCAGGATGCTACCTGCTCCAACCGGCTGACGCCTACGCAGCGTACGCGCTGACCATGGCCATGGCTGATTATGAAGGTGTGTGTTACATGCGGACCTTCCGGCCGGACGTTGAGTTCATCTACGATGAAAACACCACCTTCGACCTCGGGGGGATGGAAGTGCTCACTGAGGGTCGCGACCTGTTGATTGTCACCGCTGGCTACATGGTCCATGAGGTCAACAAGTCGCTCGATGCACTCGACAAGATCGGCATCGACGCCACCCTTGTCGATCTGTACTCCCTGCCGTTCAACGGAGACCGGCTCATGGACCTCGCCAACGAGAACAACGGCAACATTCTTACAGTTGAGGACAACTACGGTGCTGGCATCGGCGGCGCGGTGGCAGACACCTGCTGCGAGTCGGGTGATGCGTTCACGATTGAACAGATGTTCGTTCAACGCATCCCGAAGTCCGCCCGCAGCGAGGAAGAAATCCTCAAACAATGCGGCCTGCACCATAGCGATATCACGAAACGTGCGGCAAAGATGCTTGGCTTGGTTAGCGTGTAAGCGTCGATCGCCGCGCGAAACGAGACGTGTCGCCGAGACAAAGTTAGCATTCTGAATGATTTTTGTTTGCGTCGTGTCAGTCTCGCGGTATATTCGATGATGCATGGTGGGGTGGACCACGTCCCTTGATATCCGATTGGGAAGTCCACGAACAACTGAATACTCAGCGTATACATCCAGATTTGGTTGTGGTTTTATCGTTGAGAATTCCCAGAGAGAGTGAGCGGTACGACCGGAAATGGCGTGTCGTGTCCCGTCGCGTGTGTGAAAACAGTAGCGGCGAATTCTATGTGCGTGCATAGAACGGCTTTGCGCACCCGTTTTGGGGTTTGCATAAGCCGGGTGAAGTTCGCGGCATCTGCCGTATGTATAAGAAGCTTGTAGTAGTATCAAACAAGCCATAGATCGCATGACAAGGAGAAGGAAAATGAGATTGATCGCAACGTTCGTGTTCGCACCACTGTTGCTAGCCTCGACAAGTGCAGCAACAGTCATCTTCGACCAGATCGGTGGAGACATTTCGTTTACCGACAACCAGAACACCTACGCAGGCCAGCACTTCGTGGCATCCGGAAATCAGGGGTTCAACATTGCTGCCGTTGAGCAGTTCCAGGTATCCGGCGGTATGGGCTCGCTGACCTCAGTCTCAGCTGTCATTGGTATGTGGAACACTGCAGCCCCTGACATCAATGCCATCTCAAGTTGGGATGTGCATGTGTACAGTTCGCTGACCGAACCAGATGGCAATCTGATCGGCAACAACAGTCTGGTTGGCGTCGCACCTGTCTCGATCACCGCTTGGGGCCAGAACACCTCCGGCAACACCAACTACCTCGTGACCTTTGACATCGCAGGCATGATGGATCTGGCTGACGGTGATTACTGGATCGGTGTCGTTGGCCACAATGATTTCGCCGCAAACGGCCAGATCGGCGTTGTCGGTTCAACGCTCATGGATGGCCCGAGCGCGACGCCATTCGGCCATCAGGTCAATCCCAACGGCGGCTTTGCCTTCGGTGACTGGCAGCAGATCGATCCAGCTGCAAACCTGGCGTACCGCATCGAAGCCACGATGATCCCCGCACCCGGCGCATTGGCCATGCTCGGCCTTGCCGGACTCATCACCGCTCGCCGCCGCCGCGCCTAAACGTGCGGCAAATCCCATCTTAATCCACCTCGAATCAAACGCCTCAGGCCTATGCCTGGGGCGTTTGCTCATGCGCGACAAGCCCAAACAGTGCTTGATCATACTCGGTTATTGGACTCACCCAGTTTACCATTGTGTCAATCATGCACTGTTTATGGAACCCTTTCTACTTTTCGTTGAATATGTACAGGTGACAACCGCAGTTGTGCGGTAACCCATGGACGACCCGTCTTTTCTCAGGGGTCCGCTTCACACGTTTGGCGCTTGCCGGTGCACATCGCATCACGCAGAGCAGCCAGGAAGACAGAGAACATTGTGCGGGGAATGTGCCGCGCTGGTGCTGAAGGGTGCCGTCGCAGGTTTCATGCATAGGTCGCACGAGCATTGTTCTGCTGGTGCCATCCCCCAGACCTGGCCCAGAAGACCAGCGATCGTATTTTCTCTCAAACATGAAGGAACGAAAAAGATGAAACAAAACCAGATCTCAATCAAACACGCGCTCATTCCTGCGCTCATTGCAGGTCTCACCTCAACTGCTTCGGCGGGAGTCCTGAACAATTCCCCGTTCGGCCCATCACTGCACAATACAAACAACCCGTTTGCAACTGTCGATGGCACCGGCGTTCATGCTGGCAATGCGGTCTTCAACGACGCTGGCGGCGCGATCCTGAACGATGCCGATCTTCACACGCTCGGGACGAGCGAATCCATGTCAAATGCGCTGGAACGCGATTCAACCATCTCCAGCACCGTGACAACCGTCGGCAATGTGCGCACCATCACGCTTGAATGGTCCACCGATGGCGGCGCAGCAATGATTCAGCCCGGAGATGGCGTTGGTGAGTTGCCCATTACCACACTTTCTTTTGAACTGGGCACACAGAATTTCCCCAATGCTGGTGTCAATGATCCTGACTTCCTTGCGTTTAACCACAGTGAGGACGGCGACAATCCTGGAACATTTCTCGCCGATTTCGACCTCCTTGATGCCGATGGTGATTTAATCTTCGCAGGGAACTTCTTTGTGGATATCGCCTCTGGCGCCATTGCCGGTCGCACGTTCATCTCCGCTGGCGGTGCTGATCTGGCTGATTTCAATATCGGTGGCGGTGTAGCGACCATGAGCTACACAATCATCCCTGCACCCGGCGCCTTGGCGCTGCTCGGTATGGCCGGCCTGGCGGGCGCCACGCGTCGTCGTCGCCACTGAGTCTAAACACCGTTCAGTTTCATAACAGATTGACCACGCCGCGGAGCTTCGACCCCGCGGCTTTTTCTGCTGCGAGCATGTTCGCCCCCAACGGCAGCGAAACCAGTTCATTGAACAGATGATGCAACCGTCAACGTCCGAGAATGCCTGAATCTCGCACTCATATATTTGTTTCTTCCCCCCAAGGACCACAAATTTCATTGTTTTTGCTTGCATGAGTTGCAAATGTGGTACACTCTGAACAACGTGGATTCGTTGGGTGCGGCTCGCAACCGTTCCTTTGATCGAAACCCACTGTGTCACCAGAGAGAGAGGCACTGCCTGTTCGGGGCGTGCAACATTCTGGCCGACCGTTGCTCAACAGCGATGCGTCTTGCATTTTGTGCACTTCTGCACAACTGCACTCTTGCTTCATTGCGCGTTGCATTGTCGCTGGAGTGTGATTTCTCGACGAACCGAATGCGGTTTGTCATTGATCGCTCGTTTGTCTTGTTTGGTACCAATAAGAGAAAAGGAAAGGGAAAGAATATGAAGAAAACAATTGCACTTACCGCCGTCGCCGCACTGGGCATCAGCTCTGCTGCACTGGCCGACAGCAACTGGGACACCGATATCGCCATCGATATGGGGTCCTTCACCCTCAGCGGTTCCGCTGGCGGTCCCGTCAATGACGCCACAGCCACCTACTCTGGCCTGCTCGTCGGCTTCAGCTTCGAAGGCGATTACAGCGATCCGAACGATGCCGGCATGTGGGCCTCTGACACC
>PWVT01000289.1 GCA_003562195.1 Phycisphaeraceae bacterium
GAGCGAAAAGACCTGCGAAGCCAAGCGCTCCTGCAAGTCAAGCTGCAAGAACTGAACTGCACACGCAGTTTCTGTTTGAACTTTGCATCACCCCGGCAACTGCCGGGGTGATGTCTTTTTTGCCGGTATTCTTTTGCCGGTACCATGCTGCCATGTCTTCGATTCTCATCCACTCCGGCCGCATCATCGACCCTGCGTCCGGCCTTGACCAGACCGGCGATGTCCTTCTCGTTGATGATCGCGTTGTTGCGATCGAAACCACACCCGGCACGCTTTCGCGCTCCGATGCCGATCACCGCGTTGATGCTGAGGGCTGCATTGTCGCGCCGGGGTTGATTGACATTCACGTGCATCTGCGCGAACCGGATGAGACCGGCAAACACGAGGAAACCATCGCTAGTGGCTCCGCAGCTGCGATCAACGGCGGCTTCACCACAGTCTGTTGCATGCCCAACACCACCCCTGCGCTGGACACGCCAGAGGTGATCTGCTTGGTTCAGCAACGCGCGGCTGAGGCGAATCTGGCTCGCGTCTTTGCGGTGGGTTGCGCGACTGTGGGACGCAAGGGTGTGCGGACGGCTCCGATTGCAGCGCTCGCCGATGCGGGCGCTATTGGCATTTCTGATGATGGCGATGTGGTGGATGAGGCCGCGATGATGGCGGAGGTGTTGCGGCAGACCAGGGCGGTCGATCGCTGCTTTATGCAGCATTGTCAGGAGATGTCGCTGACGCGCGGGGCCTCCATGAATGCTGGGCCTGTGGCGGCAAAGCTGGGGCAGATCGGCTGGCCAGCTGTGGCTGAGGAGCTGATTATCGAAAGGGATGTGCGGCTCAACCGCGAGATCGGCTGCCGCTATCACGCCCAGCATCTGAGCAGCGGCGAATCGGTCGGCATCATCCGGCAGGCCCAGCGGGCAGGTCAGCCCATCACCGGCGAGGTGTCGCCGCACCACCTGCTGCTGACTGATGAGGCATGCATGAATGAGGACGGCACGGCGAATCCCATGGCGAAGATGAATCCCCCGCTTCGCACCCGCCGCGATATTGACCAACTCAAGCAGGGCGTTGCTGAGGGGGTGATTACTGTTCTGGGCACCGACCACGCGCCGCATCCGCTGGCCAGCAAGCAGGTGGAGATGGCGGCGGCGTCATTTGGCATTGTCGGCCTTGACTGTGCATTGCCCTTATATGCTCTGGCTCTGATCGAAGATGGCGTCATCGACTGGCCGACCATGCTGGCAATGATGACGATCAATCCGGCCCGATTGGTGCAGCTTGATCGGCTGGGGCTGGGGAAGCTGACTGTGGGCGGGCCGGCGGATGTGACGATCCTTGACCCGGAGGTGCCATGGACGATTCAGACCTCAGAGTTCGCCTCCGCCAGCCGGAACTGCCCATTTGATGGGCTTTTGGTCAGAGGGCGGGCTGTGGCGGCGATCGTTGCTGGCCAAATCAAGCTCCTTCGAGATGCCAATCGGGTTGAATGATTCCAACTGGAGTCTTTGGACAGTCGGAATCGAATGATCTACGATTGACTAGCTTGTGAATCGCTGCTGAGCGCGGTACACTCTTTCTTCGCCCTCGAATTGCCGATGGGCGAATCCGGCATCGCGGTAGTGGTCGTGAAGGCCGGTGTTTTTGTTGTGGCACAGCCACAGTCATTGATGCGCACGAGTCAGGCGAGAGCCGGCTCAGCACGACAAGCGCCCAAGTGCGGAGCGTCGTCCGATTCGTCGGCCCCACTGCCGTTTCGCCGGTGTCGCTGCCAGGAAGGAACTCGCCATGAGCTCGCTCGTTCAAGACCTCATCGAAGCAGGGATTCACTTCGGCCAACGCCGTAGCAATTGGAATCCGAAGATGCAGCCGTACATCTTCGGTACGCGGAACAAGATTCACATCATCGACATCCGCGAGACCATCAAGGGCTTGCTGCTGGCGAAGAAGTTTGTCCAGCGCACCGTGGCCGAGGGCAAGGATGTGGTCTTTGTCGGCACGAAGCGACAGGCACGCGGCTCTATCGAGAAGTATGCCAAGGATGTGGGTATGCCCTACGTCATCGAACGTTGGCTCGGTGGCACGCTCACCAACTTCCGCACCATTCGCGAACGCCTCAAGCGGCTTGAGGAACTTGAACGGTTAATCGAGACCGGAGAGATCGATTCATACTCCAAGAAGATGGAGTCGCAGCTTCTCCGCGAGAAGCGAAAGATCTCCCGCAACCTCGAAGGCATCCGCAACATGAACAAGATGCCAGGCGCGATGGTCGTCATCGACGTGGGTAAAGAAGCCAACGCACTGCGCGAAGCTCGCAGTCTTGGAATTCCCACCATCTGTCTGATCGACTCCGACGGCGATCCGGACCTCGTGGATGTGCCGATTCCCGGCAACGATGATTCAATGCGGTCCATTGAGGTCATTATTCGCGAGCTTTGCGAAGCCGTGCGTCAGGGCAAGTCTGCCCGGACGGCTGCAGCAGAGGGGGCGGATGAAGAAACCGGCGGCAGCGCGCCGCGGAAGCGATCCTCACGGGCCCAATTCTCTGCATCGGCTCAGCAGGATTCCACCGAAGGCGAACCCGTTGCGGCTGCTACTTCTTCTGAACAAAGCACCAATGAATAATTGTCGCGAGCTTGGTGAAGCTCACAATCGAACAGACGCATAATCACTCTTTCAGGATCACACGAGCAATGGAAACCGCAAGCTTCACCCCCAAAGACGTCATGACCCTTCGCCAGAAGACGGGCCTCGGCATGATGGATTGCAAGGCCGCCCTCGCTGAGAACAACGGCGATATGGATGCAGCCGAGCAGTGGCTCCGCGCCAAGCGCAAGGGCAAGATGGATACCCGCACTGAGCGAACTACCGGCGAAGGCCGCATTAACATCACAATCGAAGGCGATAAGGCTGTCATTGTCGAAGTGCAGACGGAGACTGACTTCACGGCCAAGAACGAGGGGTTCGTCTCAATGGTCGAGGACGTGACCAAAGCAGCCATCAACCAGCCGGCCGGCGCTGTCTCTCCCGACGACGCCATCACCAAGCGTATTGACGACCTGCGCATCACCACTGGCGAGAATGTCAACTTCGCGCGTGGCGAGAAGCTCGAAGGTGGCACCTTCGGTGCATACGTCCACCACGATGGCAAGCGAGCTGCACTCGTGCAGCTCGAGGGCAAGGTCGATGATGAAGCGCTCAAGGGCGTTTGCCAGCACATCGTCTTCCACGACCCGCTCGGCATCGACGAACGCGACGTTGAGCCCGCCAAGCTCGAGCAGATCAAGACTGATGCGATTGAGGAAGCCAAGCAATCAGGCAAGCCCGAAGAGATTGCCACCAAGATCGCCGAGGGCAAGGTCCGAAAGTACCTTGAAGAAAACACCTTGATGTATCAGAAGTACGTACTGGATGAAACCAAGACCATCAAGCAACTGATCGGCGACAACGCCAAGATAAAACGATTCATCCGCTACACGCTCGGCAGCTAAGCCACACAGTCAGACGAATCTTCAAAGCTCACGGATCTGCATCCGTGAGCTTTTTCTTTGCGCTGCATATTTTGCAGTTGGTGCTTGTGCCTTCGTTGCACGTTCGGCTGCTACATTCAGCGAATGCAAGCTATCGGCAAGAGGATTCGCCGCGGACCTGCAACATTGAAGTAGCAGGAGCAGGGCGATAGGCGTGGCCCAGTTCGCGAGCATTTCGGTCAGTACAGACTCGCTCTTTGAACTGATCGATTCCATTCTGTACCTGCGGGGGTAACTCCGAGTCGAACACCGTCTTGAGTGCGTTCAACGATTTCAGTGCATTTTCGGCTCGCTTGTGCTGCAATTCTCTCAGTTCCGAACGATATTCCTCGTCGGGATGCCTAGCGCGATGATTCGTTCGCTGAACACGTCGATCCTCTCTCAGCTGAACTGCAACCATCTTGGCATTGAGACGCTCCTGCTCAGACCGAAAGGCATAATCAATATTCTCAAGCGCTTCGATGCTGCCATGAGGATCGTCATCTTCTGCAATCGATTCGATCGCCCAATGAATCAGTTGTGAGACATCAAACGGATCTGGATACACGCCCCAGAATGCGATTTCATTGAATCGACGGCGTAGCTCTGTTGCACTCTGCATGTCCACCGCTTCCATCAGCCGATCGATGTAGTGCAAATTCAAGTCGGTCATGCTCCGCTGATATCCCAATACAGTGAGTCTGGCTCGGCGAACATCGCCGTAGTTTCCAGCAGCGATCATGCTGGCTGATCTTTGTGCCGAACGCATTGTGTCACGAGCCAACGCTGACCACATTGGAGTAATACGACTTTCATATTCAAAGAGTGTTTTCTCAAATGATTCACCGAGCGATTGAATCACACCTTCATCAAGCATGGCTCGCACGATTATCGATAGATCAACAGTTGCGGCGGGAAATGCGCTAAAAAACGTTCGACCCGCGACAACCCGTTCTCGCATCATTTCTGCACGAGCCCATCGTTCGATCTGCTCGTTGACGAGGATCGCCTGGATGTCATTAAAGAGTTGCGACTCGATTGCTTGAATGAGACGAGCGATTCGTTCACGAGCGCGATAAAATCGCTCATGGTCGTCGATTGCCTCTGGCCCGGCCCGCCATGGAGCACCCCACTTCGCCGCGGACACTGACAACTCCCAGAGTTCTGGTAGATGGGTCTTTCTGACATCCCTTTCTGCCTTAAGGTATTGCAAATGCAATTGCTCAACGACGTTTAACTGTGCCTCACTGAGATGTACGACATTGCAGTATTCAACAAGCTCCTCCAGTGAAATCGCTGTTGGCAGGCGAAGTGGAAGATACGATTCAGCGATTGGCGGCGTACAGATGCTTGTAGATTTATCTTTATCATGGCTCCCACAGGTGAGGTA
>PWVT01000190.1 GCA_003562195.1 Phycisphaeraceae bacterium
ACGATCCGTGTGCCATCGGGACTGAACGCGGCGGAGTTCACCCACCCTCGATGCCCACGAAGCTCAGCCAGATTCTCGCCGCTCTTTGCATCCCACACGCGCGCAATACCGTCCGCAGATGCTGTGACGATCCGTGTGCCATCGGGACTGAACGCGGCGGAGTTCACCCACCCTCGATGCCCACGAAGCTCAGCCAGATTCTCGCCGCTCATTGCATCCCACACACGCGCGGTACCGTCCGCAGATGCCGTGACGATCCGCGTGCCGTTGAGATTAAACACTGCCGACCAGACCGATCCAGCGTGCCCCTTGAGTTCGGCGATCTTATCACCACTGGTCGCATCCAAGACGCGCGCGGTACCGTCCTCTGATGCCGCAACGATACGCGTCCCGTCCGGGCTGAACGCGGCGGAATCAACTGGCCCTGTGTGCCATGTCAACGCCAGAAGACTGCTGTCCGCACTCGCATTGAGCCAATACCACTCCCAATTGCGAAGATGCTCCGGGCATGCATCAAGCCGTTCACGGACGCGATCAAAGCGCTCAGAGTCCAACGCTGACGCGGCCATCTCAACATTTGCGACGTACGAGTTCCAATCGATCACTTCAGCCCTGGCTTCGGCAAACCTTTGCTGCTGCTCGGCAATGCGGCGTTGTTCCGCTTCAGCTTCGATTGCAGATACCGCAGCTGCGCGTGCTTCTTCCGCGTCTCGCTGCGCCTCTAGGGCCTGGGCGTATAGCACCGACATCCCAACCAGTCCCACAAGAAGTACGAGGAACACCGCCGCCGTGCCGATAACCACCGGCTTGTTCCGCCGAGCGAATGTACGGAACTGGTATATAATCGACGGCGGGCGGGCGGCGATCGGTTCATTCTTGAGATACCTGCCAATGTCCGCGCCAAGGTCAGCAGCGCTTGAGTATCGTCGGTCACGCTCCTTCTCTAATGCTTTCAGGGCGACGGTCTCGACATCGCCACGCAGGCGGCGGCTGAAACTGCTCAATCGGGCCGGCTGCGTCTCACGGATCACCCGCGCTGCTTCGTACACCGCCACCTTCGTCACGTCATACGGCAACTGCTCGCAGAGCAGTTCATACAGCACCACACCAAGTGCATACACATCACTGCGCGTATCCAGGTCGTGTGGATCGGCATCGCACTGCTCCGGACTCATGTACTGAAGCGTGCCGATCAGTTGGCCGACGTCCGTCTGGAGTGTCGTCACCGCCATGTCCGAGTCGGTCGCGCGGGCGACGCCGAAGTCGATGACCTTCGGCTGGCCGTGCGAATCAACGAGGATGTTGCCGGGTTTGAGGTCGCGATGAATGATGCCCCTCTGGTGGCCGTGGTGGACCGCATCGCAGACTTTGGCAAACAGTTCCAGTCGCTCGCGCGTGATGAGTTTCTTTGCCTTGGCATACTCGGTGATGGGCTTGGCGTTGGGGATGTACTCCATCGCAAAGTAGGGCACTGCGCCTTCGCCGACATCATGCGTGCCGGACTCGTACACCTGCGCGATGCCGGGATGGCGCAGCCGTGCGAGGATTTGCGACTCGTACTCGAAGCGTCGAAGTGCGGAACGCGAGGCGATGCCCTGCTTCATGACCTTGATGGCCACAGTGCGGCGCGGCGACTCCTGCACGGCTTCATAGACCGTGCCCATTCCGCCGGAGGCGATCACGCGGCGGATTTTGTAGTGGCCGATGGTTTGGCCGATCAGCGCATCGCCCGGCGCGTCGGAAACGCTCCGGATGCTCGGTGTGGCTTCGCTGTGACCGACATCATCATGGAACGTGCCGGTCGAATCGTGTGTGTCGCTCATCAATGGCCCTACCTACGAAGCGTAAACTTCATCGATCGAAGCAACTTGCATTGCGTCCACAGTATACTTTGGATGATGATGACAAGCATACAGCGGTGACCGGGCCAAACGCTTGCTCACAACCATTACATGTAAGACGGCATGCAATTCACGACGCGTACTGAAGCACAAGTGCTGTCGCGTCGTCATCAAGCTGAGGCGCTCCGACATGTTCCTCAAGCGCTGCGAACAGTGCCTCGACATGATCGCACGATGCAGTCGGTGCGCTGCAGAGTATCTCGCACGCTGCCGACTCGCCGAATTGGTGCTTTCTCTGCGCTGAGTTTGCGGGCATTTGTTCAACAATCCCATCACTGATGACAAAGAGACGATGACCGGGCTGAAACTTGATGCGCAAGGACTGATAGGACGAATCAGCCACAACCCCCACCGGCAAACCGGTGCCTTCATTGAGCTGTTGTCGCGACATGTAATCATCGAAGCGGAACGCGTAACCGTGGCCGGCGTCGGTGTACACCATCTCCTGTTTCTCTGCGTCAATGACCGCTGTCCAAAGTGTGAGAAACCTGCCGCTGTCGCAACGGGGATAGAGATATTCATTCAATGCGCTGACCGCCATGCCGGGATCGCCATATTGCTGCAATGCAGCCCGAAGGAACCCGACGGACACAGTCATGAGCACCGAGGCGACCATACCCTTCCCGCTCACATCGCCCAACGAGACAGCTACGCGATGTCGATCGAGCGGGACGATGTCGAGGAAGTCCCCGCTGACGGTACGGCCGGGACGGTTCTCGCCGATGTACTCAAAGGCCCCGACGACTGCCCGGCGCAGCGGAAGAATCAGGCGTTGCGCCTCGCCGGTGGCGTTGAGTTCCGCCTGCATCATGGCCTCGCGGACTTCAAGATCGCGCCGCATCAGGTTCGCCATCGCCATAGCAGCGAGCTGCGCAATACACACTGCAAAGTCTGCTGAGTCTGCTGCGTGTTTGTCGTTGTAGGCCGATTCACCGCGGCTGTCGAGGTACAGAATGCCGGTTGTCATGCCGGAAAGAATGATTGGAACGCACAACGCTTCGTCGATACCCAAGCTCTGCACACTGTGGTAAAGCGAAGACACAGTGTCCCCATGTGTCATGCGATATGGCTTGCCTGTTTGTGCTCGTTTGACGAGCGAGCTGCTGATTTGTGGATTCTCCACATTGCTGAGCGTCGCGCCCCGGGCGCAGACGACGTCAATCGAGTTATCCTCTCCCATGGGGCGCAGCATCGCGGCATTGGGAAACCCGGTACCGACGATCGCAGCTTCGATCACCGCCTTGGCCAATGACTGCTCATCCTCTGCCTGATGAATGGCTTTTGCGCACTCAATCAACAGTGATAGGCGTTGGTGGGCAAGATTTGAGCCGGCGTCGTGGCCGATCTCGCTGATGGTGCCGGCAGGCGCGCCACTGTCATCCACCATGCGCACGATGGTTTTCTCACTTTCGGGAGAAGCTGGATCGGTGAAACGAAACGTCCAGTGTGCAATCTGGACAAGATCGCCCGCGCGGACGGGATACCGCCGATCGGCCTCAAGCTGTACACCGTTCAGTTGGGTGCCGTTCTTGCTCTTCGTGTCAATCAGGTACCACTGTGGCCAAGTGGTCTCCTGATCGCAGACAAGCATCGCGTGTTGGCGCGATGCTGGGTCGTCCAACTGAAGATCCTGACCGCGTTGACGGCCGATTGTGTACGTCAGCTTTTCACTCGGTTCGAGTCCCAGCTTCACCATCGTCGGACCGGATACCGTCACCAATGACAAGCGGCCGTTGGGCTTCGCCGGAGCGATCGGTGTTCGGTTGGCAGCACTCAAATCAACTGACCTCTCGCTCGTGGTGGCCATCACTATTTGTCAGGAACCATCGACGAAAGCCATATCTTACCACTGAGTTCTGCGGCAGTTGGACCACACAACGCGTTACCTCATCGGAGTGCGGGTGATTGCCGTGCCTGGGTTACGTCATCGACAATCGTTCGCCAGCACTCGATTTCATATGCGTCTGCATTACACAGGGCGTTTGTCTTTCGTCATCACCCGCAGCAAGAAGGGTGCGATTCAGCAGACTTGCGCAGATAGAAACCATCACCTTCCAAGTGGTCACCAGCCGTTCGCTGTGGGACGGTGCTTCTCTTGCGATGAATTTGCGGGGTATTCGAGTCCGAGGCATGCCATTTGGTCACGTTCTGCAGCATCATGTTTGTGTACCTACACTTGAGTTGCGTTTGACCCAAACCCAATGGATCGCAGAGGAGAACCCCATGTCCGCACGAACGACATCCCCCGGGACTGCTGCACCCACCGCCGCGAAGAAATCCAAACTCATGCGCTGCTTCGTCATGAAGCGCATCGGCGAAGTCGGCATGATGGAAAAACCACTCCCCGAATGCGGCCCCAACGACGCGATCATCAAAACCACCCATGCGCTGATCTGCACCTCCGACACCCACACCGTCAAAGGCGCGATCGGCGAACGCACCGACCACACCCTCGGCCACGAAGCCGTCGGCGTCATCCACAAACTCGGCTCCAACGTCACCGGCTTCAAGACCGGCCAGCGCATCGTCGTCAATGCCATCACTCCCTGCTGGAAGTGCCACAACTGCCAGCGCGGCTATTCCTCGCAATGCGGCGACATGCTCGGCGGATGGAAGTTCGCCAACCTCAAAGACGGCAGCATGGCGGAATACTTCCACGTCAACGACGCGGAAGCCAACCTCGCGCCCATTCCCGACAACCTCACCGATGAACAGGCCGCCTACTGCTGCGACATGCTCTCCACCGGCTTCGTCGCTGCGGAATACGCCAACATCCCCATCGGCGGCACCGTCGCTGTCTTCGCCCAAGGCCCCATCGGCCTCATGGCAACGGTTGGTGCACGATTGATGGGTGCGGGCTTTGTCATCGGCGTCGAGTCCATGCCCGACCGCCAGAAACTCGCCCGCCACTACGGCGCGGACGCCATCGTCGATTACACAAAGGAAGACCCCGTCGAAGCGATCAAGCACCTCACCGACGGTGAAGGCGTTGACGCCGCCATCGAAGCGCTCGGCTCATCCAAGACCTTCGAGAACTGCATCAGTTGCACGAAAGCCGGCGGCGTGATCTCCAACGTCGGCTACCACGGCGATGGTGAGTTCGTCCATATCCCCCGCCTCGATTGGGGCGTCGGCATGAGCGACAAAACCATCCGCACCGCCCTCTGTCCCGGCGGCAGCCAGCGCATGAAACGCCTCATGCGCCTGATCGAAACCGGCCGCGTCGATCCCCTGCCCATGACCACGCATCGCTTCGCCTTCGATGAAATCGAGAAAGCGTTTCACATGATGGACAAGAAAGAAGACGGCATGATCAAGCCGTTGATCTCGTTTGAGTGATGACGCATAGTCGGCTGTTGACCATTGGCCGCGAGGAGCAACGAACCTCAGCGATGCTGGCACATAGTGCGTTCACCACAACGAAGCGATGATCTTTTCCACCACATGTAGGTGCTCATCGTAGCGACGGTGTCAGGAATAGATCCGTCGTTCTCCCACTGCTCAGTAGTGGGTCGATTTCATCTGTATAGCCAGTTCACAGCAGCTTGAGAGTTGCTTCAAATCGAGACAACTTTTCTATGAACATTTCCCTTGCATCGGTGCAAACCCGCTGTATATTGAGTTCTAACTGTGTCGCTGGACGACCTGCATAAATGTGTCCAGCATTGAGGGAACATTCCCAAAGTCCCGATTGGGGGGGGGACGTTTCCTATGTAAGTTCGAGGATTGACGCATTGATGCGCCGGTCCGATATTCGCGGCAATGGTGCTTGCATCGTGCTGTGGAATGAGAGAGACCAATAGAGAGAGAGACCGAGCGGTGCTCTGCGCCTGTCGGTGACTGTTGCACTCGTGCAGAAACGAGGCAGCGGCTTCCACCGTTATGTGGGGAAGTGCAAATGTCGTTTGTTACGCCTTTGCTAAGTTTGTTTGTTGTTTTGAGGATTACTAAGGAGAAAATCATGAAGAAGGCAATTGGATTTCTTGGCGCTGGCCTCCTGGCAACCGCCATGGCCACCCAAGGCGCGAATGCTGATGGTATGTACTCGACGGATGTCGATGTGACTGGCTGGAATGACGGTGACTCCATTACGCTCGATCTGGGCGGCATGGCTGAAGTCACCGGCATCAGTTGGCAGGTGACACTCCACGCCGAGGACGACGGCTCATGGCTCAGCGACGGTCAGTTCCAGTTCGGCCCTGCGGGCGAGCCCGTGGAGATTAATCTCAATCCCGGCGCCGGCAACAACGGACCCGGCACTGAAAAGTTCACCGGCTCAGCAAAATTCGATGATGCAGGTCTGCCGAATATCGAACTCGCTGACGGAATGCTGCAAATCGCGTACACCAACTTTGGCTGGTCCACGTGGGTTGTTGACGACGAACCGTTCAGCAGCTACCTGACCATCCAGTACAACCTGATCCCAGCACCCGGCGCGTTGGCGCTGCTCGGTCTGGCTGGCCTCGTCGGTGTCCGCCGACGGCGCGCGTAAGCGATAGCGTCATGGGCCTTCGGGCCACGATTGAAACCAAATGCCGCAGGGACTTCGCCCTGCGGCATTTTTATGCGCTGATCGCGCACACGCAGCATTTCGAAAACACGAAGCGACACGTGGCATCGCGTGAGCGTAGCGAAAGACGCTTGCCGTCAATACATGAGAACTGGGTAATGGGATCAGTTTGAAAGTGGAACAGGCCTCTGGCCTGTTCAGACCATGCACAGGCGGGACGCCTGTGCCACCTCTACTCAAACTGACCCACTACCGAGAACTGCGGACCTGTTGAACAACTCTGCCCTTCGCCGATGATGTTTCACTGACGTGGAGACGTTGCACAAGCGTTCGTGTGCAAGGGGGCGATCATGCCTTGACGACATACATGCTGGCCGGAAGATGTGTTCGTGGCATCGCTGCTGCACGCTGATCCCTGATGATCAAATTCTCAAACGAATCACAGCCCTTCATTTGTCAATCTGGTTTTCAAACCGGGCTGATCGTTAGTGCCTCGGCTGAGCATGCATCACGCAGCCGCGTCGATCCGCTACCCATGACCACCCACCGCTTCAGCTTTGGTGAGTTCGAAATGGCCTTCCACATAATGGACAAGAAAGATGATGGCATGATCAAGCCGCTGATTTCACTTGAGCGATCATGCGTCGTCGGCTGTTGACGATCGGCGGCGAAGAACACCTAACCTCAGCGGTGCTGGCACATGGTGCGTTCACCACAACGAAGCGATCGTCATACCCGCCAGTGCCGCAACAGGGCCAGCCAGCAGCGGCACCGCGACATCAATCGCCACCGCACGCCATGCACGCTGTTCGATGAGTTGCACCGTTTGATACATCCATGTGGAGAACGTGGTGTACGCGCCGAGAAAACCAACGCCGATCGCGGTCGTTGCTACTTCTGGTACATCGCGCAAAAGCATCAACCCGACCAGCATCCCCAGCGCAAACGAACCGGTGATGTTCACCACCAACGTGCCCCACGGCGCGCGATATCCACGTTCCCCCCGGCCCCCCCGCTCCCGCGTCCCGATCCAACGCGTTACAGCGCCATCCAGCAACCATCGGCACGAGGCGCCACACGCACCAGCACACGCAACAGCAAGAACCAACGTGAAACTCACAATTGCTCCTCTTGGTCTTGACCATTTCCCTGGTCCCCCCCGACTTCCCAGACTCCCCGGAAATGCCCTGCCGCTGCCATACCGCACATGGCTGCAATCAAACCGAACACAATGCTGCTCAATGCATACACCACGCCGACAAGAGGCCGGCCGTTGTGCAGCATCTCGATGATCTCCACGCTGTAGTTGGAGAACGTCGTGAACGAACCCAGCACGCCGGTGCAGAGAAACGGCTGCACCAGCCGTGTCCGCGGCATCCGCTCTATGACCACCACAAGCGCAAAGCCGAGCAGGAACGAGCCGATGATGTTCTCCGTGAACGTCGCCCACGCAAACGTCCCGGGATCCGCCGGGAATGTCGCGGAAAAGGCATGCCGCGCCGTCGCACCAATCGCCCCGCCCGCCGCAACAGCAAGAAGAATGATGCCGGACTTTCGCATCGCCCCATCATAAACCCCGCAGCGCCCCTGCGAGGGATCACCTGGCACCAGCTCACGAGGCCACATCCTGACTAATGCGAGATCGCCAGCAACTCCGGAGCAACGGCGCAGCATCACGCACCCCAGCCGCACTGCTGTGCAATCATCGAGGCACGAGCCTTGCCGCAAGCCATGGATGAAGCGTTGGCTGGCGTGGCTTGATGAATGCCGCCGCGCGCGTGGCCGGGATGGCGATCGGACATCTCGACGTGGCCTATGTGCTGGAAGCTGTTTTTTTACAAATTCCGAACAAACCGCTTGACAGTCGCCCGTTTCGCTGGCACACTATACCCGAACAGGTTGCAAATAAGAGAAGGAGGCACAGCATGATCAACCTTCAGCAGATGCAGCGGCAGTTGGACTCACGAGCGTTCTCGCGCGTGATCGGGCGGATCCTTTCCAATGGGCGGTGTCACACAGCCACCGTTCGCCAGCGACTGGTGGACTCGCCGGCGGAGGAGGTGGTGGCGACGGCGTTGGTGTTGCAGCGGTGCTGCGAGTTGACGTATGGCCGCAGTGCGATGGGTGAGGCGTTGGCGGAGCGGTTGGAAGCGATGCAGGAGGCGGACGGGCTGTTCCGGGGCGATATTGCCGCCACAGCCGTCGCGGCCCGTGCGCTGCTGGACTGGGCGGAGCAGACGGGCGAGGCCCCGGGCGAAGTGTGCGAGAAGGCCCTGGCCGGGCTGGGTGAATGTCAGGGTCTGGATGGGCTGCTCAGTGGCGATGTGGTCGGCTCAGCGATTGCATTGTGGCAGCTTGGTGGCCGGTCGGCGTTTTATGCCCATCTGGGTGAAGTACACTGCCAGTCGCTCTCGGCGGCGGTTTGCCGCTCTGGAAAATGCGTGAACGATGAGTTTCTGCGTTTTGCCTATGCGATGGCGGCGTAGATTGGTTCATTGGGCATGCGATGCGTTTGTTTTGCTTGCCAATAAAGGACTGCCAATGCTTCGAATCATCGTGGGTACCGTGCTTGGAGGAATCGCGTTTTTTGCCTGGGGTGCGCTGGCGTGGATGGTGTTGCAGTTGCACGCGGATACCTTGCGCACGCTGGACAATGAGCAGCCGGTCATGCAGGCGCTGGCGGCGCACGTTGCGGAGCCGGGGGTGTACGTGTTCCCCGGTTGGCCGGAGGGTTTTCAGGAGGCCAGCCGCGAAGAGCAGCAGGCGATGATGGAAGCGTTGGGCGAGCGACAGGCGCAGGGGCCGATCGGCGTGCTGAGCATTCACCCCGATGGCAAGGAGTCGATGGCGCCGATGACATTTGTAACCGGCTTCGGCTTGAATCTGGCAATGGCGCTGCTTGGTTCACTGTTGCTGGCTGCTGCGTCGCTGCGGTGGTACATCGCGCGGGTGATGTTTATGGCAGGCATTGGCCTCGCGGTCGGGGTGTCCTCGCACATGATCAACTGGAACTGGCTGCACTTTTCTCTGGACTACTCCGTGATGCAGGTCGTGGACACGGTGATCGGCTGGTCGCTGGCGGGTGCGGTGATCGGCGTGGTGGTGCGGCCACGCAAGGCGGTGAAGGAAGGTGAAGCTGGCTGACGATGAGGTGAAGCGTGCTACACTTGCTGCCATGGCGAGTTCAAAGAAGTTCCAAGGCCCGCGCGGCACGCGGGATTTTTACCCGGCTGATATGGCCGTCCGACGCTATATCGAAAGCGTGTGGCGCACCACGTCGATCAACCACGGCTTTGATGAGGTCGAAGGTCCGACGTTCGAGCATCTGGAGCTGTACACCCACAAGAGCGGGCCGGGCATCGTCAGCGAGTTGTTCAGTTTCAAGCGTGCCGGCGGCGAAACCGAGTATGCGCTGCGGCCGGAGTTCACCCCCACCCTGGCGCGGATGGTCGCAGCCCGAGCAGCGGAGCTTCCAAAGCCGATCAAGTGGTTCGCCATCCCCGGCCACTACCGAGCTGAGCGCCCGCAGCGAGGGCGTTTGCGTGAGTTTTTTCAGTGGAATGTGGATGTTGTTGGCGGCGATCGAACGCCTGATGCTGATAAAGAGGTCATTGCCACAGCGGTCAGTGCGCTGGAGAAGCTTGGACTGGGGCCCGCGGAGGTTAAAGTTCGAATTGGAGATCGCGAAGTCGTTACGTCGTTGCTCTCATCTGTTGGATGTGCCGACGAGTTTCATACAGAAGCACTCTCGCTCCTTGATAAGAAAGACAAGATTCCGCAGGACCAGTTTCAGCACGCAGCGCAAACCTTACATCTTGATTACCCGTTGTTGATTGAGCATGCGAATGCAGTACAGCGAATGGCAAGTCAATGCTTGGGTACGCGTACCGATCCTGCACCAGCCATGCACTTCCGACAGAACGAGGTGCACCTGCCGATGGAATGGATCGACTCCCTTGCAAGAGCACTGACCGATAGCAATGTTCATGATTGGTGTGTTTTTGACTTCTCAATAGCGCGCGGCCTGGCCTACTACACCGGGACGGTGTTCGAAGTCATCGCGGATGGTGAGCGCGCGGTCGCCGGCGGCGGGCGGTACGACAAGCTCATCGAGAGCTTTGGCGGGCCGTCGATGCCTGCGTGTGGGTTCGGCATGGGTGATGTTGTCCTCGGCTTGCTCCTGCATGACAAGGGCCTGCTGCCGGACGAAGTTTATCTCGCGCCGCTGCGGCCGCATGTGTTCGTGATTTCCAACGGCGCGGAACAACCCGAAGCAGAACTGCCACGCCTCATCGCGCAGTTGCGCAAAGCCGGTTGCCACGTGCGGCACACCTACCGCGCGACGCGCAACGTCGGCAAGCTGCTTGGCGAAGCGGACAAGCTGCGTTCGCGCACCGCGATTATTCTCGGCGATGAACTGATGGAAGGACGAGTCGTGCTGAAGGACCTTGAGGGCGGTGAGCAGCGCGAGGTCGCGCTGGATGATCTGGAACGAGCGTTGCGCGAGGTGTTGGATGCGCAGGAGAACGCAGGGGTGTGACTGGGGTCCATGAAAAACGTGTTGATCATCACAGCGGTGGAGGGTGAAGCTCGAGCGGTTGGGCGCTTTGATAACGCGCTGGTTATTGCTGGCGGCGTGGGGCGCACCAACGCTGCGGTCGCCACAACGCGGCACATCCTCACGCGCGGCCCGTTCGATGCTGTCATCAGTGCGGGTGTGGCTGGGGCACTACCAGAAAGCGGTTTGAACATCGGCGATGCGCTCGTTGCGTCAAGCTGCATCTATCACGAAGAGGGCATCGTCACTGCCAACGGCTTTGCCGACCTGACGTCAATTGGATTTCCGATCGGGGACTTTGAAGGTAATCGCGTACCCGTGGACAGCACAATGCTGGAACGACTGAGCAAAATAATGACCGTCGGCCCGATTGCGACCGTGGCGACCTGCTCAGGAACGGATTCAGCCGCGGCCGAGGTTGAGCGCCGCACCGGCGCGATTGCGGAAGCCATGGAAGGTGCGGCCGTGGTTCACGCTGCGCGATTGCTGCACACCCCCGCGATTGAGATTCGGACCATCAGCAACTTCACCGGCGACCGTGCCAATCAGCAATGGGACCTGCAAACCGCGTTTGAAGCACTTGGCAAGGCAATGGCTGATGCGTTCGATGCAATGAGTTGATGGCCATCGATGGGGACTGGTTATCGGTCACGATCGTGAATGGGTTGCCCTGCCGGTGCGACCGGCATGGTTGTGACACGTTGCGGCAATTGACTACGTGCCCGACTCAACCGCGAGGTCGATGCGGTCGATTCACAAGAGACGTCTATGCCGCACGGGGCGGATGGGTCACACAGGAAGATGGCGGGGATTATGGAGGCGAAGGATGGGCTTTCGGTTGTTCTCAAATCCAGCCATGCCAATTGCGATCAACTTTGGCTCATCGTCTGCGAAGTTGATACAGCTTGCGCCTGATGTTGATGGTGGATCAAGTTCGCTCCTCGGCGCGGCTGAGCTCTCTATTCCGGAATCGGCCCAACAGAGTTTGGACGTCCTCTTCTCCTACTACGAGCAACACCTCCCGCTGTTGCTCCGTGAAGGAAAATTCAAGGGACGTCGGGTTCTCTTCTCAGTTCCCGATACACAGACCATCGTCCAGCACATGCAGTTGCCACAACAGGATGGCGTCAAGCGTGATGTACAGATCAAGTCTCAGCTTCAGGTGCAAATGGGTATTGCGCCATCCAGCGCAGTCGTTCGCAGTGTCGATGTTGCTGAACTGAACCGCGGCGGCCAGGCACGCCATGAAGTTATCTGCTTTGCCATACCGCGCGAAATCGTCATGCGGTATGTCACGATGCTGGAAAAATTCAAGCTTGAAGTTGTGGGTGTTCACACTGAAGCAATGGCTATGGTCCGAGCATTCGATCATATCCACCGGCGCAGTGGCGATGAGAACCTGACCAGCATGTATGTGGACCTCGGCTATGGTGGGACACGCGTGGCCATCGCCCACGGCAAGAAGATCGCGTTTGCCCGTTCGATCCAGGTCGGAGGCAAACACTTCGACCAACGCATCGCCCAAGAACTGGAGTGCGACTTGACCACAGCCCAGGCGCATCGCCTGGCAATGCAGGCCGCGCCAGTGCAACGGACGAGCAGCACAGCAGCGAGCTGTGAAACCAAGTCAAGAAGCCAGTCAGCCGATACTGCAACATCTGCTCAAGACGAGACAAACGAGCAGCCGAGACGCGAAGGCAGTGTCACTGTCGTCGCCGGTGAACGCCGACACGGCAAGCAGCCAGTCGCATTTGCAAGTGCTGTTACTGGTGAATCAAAGTCCGAGCCCACCGCAGCCAGCGTCGATATGTCCGAACTTCTGGACACAATTTCCGATGAACTTTCCATGTGTCTGCGATATCACCGTGGACTGTTCCCCCAGCGGCCGATAGATCGTGCCATTCTTGTCGGCGGGGAAGCGCGTCAATCGTGGCTATGCCAACACATTGTCCGGGAGCTTCGCATTCCGGCACAGCTCGGTGATCCGATAGCACGTTTTCGAAATGGAAGCGACACCTCCAACACCCCAGGCCTTGATCTCAGTCAGCCGCAACCCGGCTGGGCCGTGGCGTGCGGGTTGGCAGCAACACCCGTCAATGGGTAAGGAGCAGGTTTCATGTCTACCAGCAGTTTTCTACCAGAGGACTATCTGGCCAAGCGAGCCGAGAAACGCACGAACCTGATCAGTCTTGCCTTGTTTGCAATTGTCATGTCTGCGGTATTCGGAGCGTTCCTGGTCACCAATCGCCAATGGGCACAGGTCAAGAGTGCACAGGAGACCATCAATGCGAGCTATCAGGATGCGGGCAAACAGATTCAGGAACTGACAGAACTTGAGCGGCAACGCGATGATATGCTGAACAAGGCCGAGCTTGCTGCAGCCCTTGTTGAACGCGTTCCGCGTTCGATTCTCCTCGCAGAGCTAATCAATCGCATGCCACCCCAGCTTGGGGTCCTAGAGTTCGATCTCCGCTCCGAGCGGCGTCAGCCCGTGCGCCGAACCGTCGAACGTGAAGGGAATCAGCGAATCTCCGGCAACAATCGCCGCCGCACGCGGGAGCAGGCCGATGAGGAAGTGACAAAGGTCGAAGCACCACAGTATCTCGTCACGGTGACCATGGTTGGCGCTGCGCCGACTGATCTGGAAGTCTCACGATATATGGCGGAATTGAACGCCTATCCCCTACTGCGAGACGTCACGCTTGAGTATTCCGAGGAGCGCGAGCTTTACGGCCGCAAGATGCGGCAGTTCCGCATTCGGATGACGCTGTCACCGGAAGCGGATGTCAGCCAAGTGGAACCGCTTGCCGTGCCTCGTGGTGGGCTGCGCAATCCGATGTCCGATGAATTGAAGCTCCAACCCCCGTCACCGCGCGCGAACGCGCCGGTCAGCGGCCTGACGTTCTGAGGAAGCGACCATGCAATTTGGAATCCGCGAACTAATCTTCTTTGTGGTGCTGCTGGCAGTCCCCGTGGCATCGTACATCTATGTGTTTCAGCCGCGAAACGACGAAATCGCGCAGGCCCAGACTGAAATCGAGATCAAGCAAGCGCGCCTTGATGAACTGGCTCAGGTTGTCGCCAAGATCGACGACATGGGCCTGGCCATTGAAGCCGGTCGAGAAGCGATTGAAGTCATCGAAGCAAAGCTCCCGTCGGAGCAGGATGTCGAAGGCATCCTTGAGCAGGTCTGGCAACTCGCTGAGCGAAATTCATTGAGCGTGCGTTCGGTGAAAAGCGAGCGTCCCGTTCCAGCAGCAACGTACATGGAACTTCCGTTGCGCGTTGTGATGGAAGGCCATTTCGACGGCTTTTACCAGTTCCTGCTGGAACTTGAGAATCTGCCGCGAATCACGCGAGTTCATCAGATGGATCTGCGGCGTGCCGATACCGGGCCGCGCGTGGCCTCAGGCGAAATGCCGCCGGGATCAACATTGGCAAGCTTCACATTAAGCATCTATTTCGAGCCGCGCAACACAAATTGACCGGCGATCCTACCGGAGCAAATACCGTGATACCGAATCAGTTTGACAACACGAATCAGCCCATGGACGACACCGGCTCGAGCGAGCAAGCAGGCATGCCACTCGGCGTTGATGAGCTCTCATCAGAGAGCGGCTTTTCATCTACGGAGTTTGCGGGATCAACCAAGCGACATGCAGGCGGCGCACTGCTACTCACGGCCGTGGTTGTCGTTGCTATTGCTGGGCTTTTTTCAATGCGCACACTGACGCGCGCCAGTGCCTCGATCGAAGCACCGACCGATGTTGAGAAATCGATTGAGTCATTTCTCAATATGATTCAAAGCAATCAGGCAGACGACGGTGGATTCCATACCGGCGAGAACGAGACGGTGCTTGATATCCTCAGTGCGTCGTACACCCAGCGGCAGGTGGCACTGACTAACGTGCAGCGGAATCCGTTCATCATTATCGAAACCAACGTTGACTCCAATCAAGACGTGCGCCCCGAGCCGGCCGATCCGATTGAAGCCAAGCGGCACGCGCTGAACCAGCGGATCGAAGCCGCCAGCCAGCGAATGGTGCTGCGTTCCGTGCTGATGGGAAGCGACCCGCTCGCGAATATCGACAACCAGGTGCTGCGAATAGGCGATTCGATCACCGTTTCGGATGTCACATTTACCGTCAAGGACATCTCTTCAGCATCGGCGAAGCTTGCGGTTGTGGACAAGGCACTTGATGTTCATGTTGACGTCACACTGAAGCTTCGCCGCAATCGCTGAGTCAATGTATTGAACTGAGAGGAGTTGTTCGCGTGGGTGACTTCGACCTGGATGATGTGCTGAAAGACCTCGGTGAACCGGATGCCAATGCGCCGGTTGAGCCGTCGCCGCAGCCGGGCCGCGCAATCTCTTCCTCTGAGATGTCATCGCACAAAACACTTCACGATCATGATGAGCAGCAACCGGTACAGGCCATGGGCGGCCTGACCGACCTTTCGGAGTTGTATCAGCCCGACGACAATCCGAGCACTGAACCGGAGTGCCTCGGTTCGGCTCTGTTGGCTCGCGGTGTGATCACTGCAGAACAGCTTGCCACGGCCGAGCGTGTCGCCAAGCAGACGCCAGATCGATCGTTGGCGCAGATTCTGATTGATACCGGCATCGATGAGGTGGCGGTACAGGAACTTGTGGCCTCCGCCTCGCGGCTCCCGTTTGAGCGCATCGACTTTGAGTCTACCGATTCTCATGATCACAAAGCATTTAACAAACTCGGCGCGGAGTATTGCAAGGAAAATCTCGTGCTTCCGCTACGGCGCGAGGGAACCCGCGTGGTGGTCGGTACAACCAACCCTGATGATGTGTTTCTGCTGGATGATGTGAAGCGGCGACTTGGCGTGCCGTCAATCAAGCATGTACTCGTAACTGGCTATGACATCCGTGGTGTGATTGAACTGCTGGATGAATCCGAAGCGGAAGAGTATGACGTTGATGACATTCTTGCAGATGTTGATGAAGACGACGTCGAGGTTGTCAAGGAAGAGCAGCAGGACGCAGATCTTGAAGACGCCGAATCATCGCCGGTCGTGCGATACGTCAATCACATCATCCAGACCGCCACAAAGGAAGGCGCTTCGGACATCCACATCGAACCGGATGACAAATCACTGAAAGTGCGTTTTCGCATTGATGGCGTGCTGTTTGAGATGATGAACACGCCGAAGAAAATGCACGCTGCACTCACCAGCCGCATCAAGATCATGGCGAACCTGGATATCGCAGAACGCCGACTACCTCAAGATGGCCGGATTCGGGCGACCGTGCTCGGACGCAAACTCGACCTGCGTGTTTCAACTGTGCCGACGCCCAAGGGTGAAAAGACCGTCATGCGTATTCTTGATACGCGGTCGATCAATGTCACGCTAGATGAACTCGGCTTCGCCGAGGACACGCTGACAATCTGGAAGAATCAGATCGCACAGCCCCACGGCATTATCCTCGTGACCGGTCCAACGGGCTCTGGTAAGACCACGACGTTGTACTCATCGCTCAAACAGATGGATCTACGCAAGCTGAACGTCTCGACTGTTGAAGACCCCGTGGAGTACAACCTCTCCGGTGTGACGCAGATCCAGACACACGAACGCATAGGGATGACTTTTGCGAAAGCGCTAAAGGCCCTGCTCCGACAAGACCCGGATGTGGTCATGCTCGGCGAAATCCGTGACATGGAAACCGCGACCATTGCCATTCAGGCCGCACTGACCGGTCACCTCGTGCTTTCTACGCTGCATACGAACGATGCGCCTTCGTCGATCACGCGACTGATCAATATCGGGATCGAGCCGTTCCTCGTTGGTGCTGCCCTCAATGCAGTATTGGCGCAACGATTGGTGCGGCGCATCTGCAACTATTGCAAACACGATGTACCGATCAAGGATGAACTTGTTGAGTTTGTACAGATGCACGGCATTACCTCGGAGAAACTGGCGTATGGCAAGGGATGCCAGCGTTGCCGTGAGACAGGGTATGCAGGGCGACAAGGCCTCTACGAACTACTTGTCATGGACGATCAGACGCGCGATGCGGTGGCTCGTAACCCCAACGTCACAGAGTTTCGGCGCACATGCAGTGAACGCGGCATGGTGTCGTTGCGGGAAGACGGGTTCAAGAAGGTGGCTGCTGGCGTGACGACAGTGGAAGAAATCCTGCGCGTCACCGAAGCGACCATTTAGCCCCTTTCCAGCCGCTAGGCCATCACAGAATCGCGGCGACCACCAACACCAGC